>CAXNNO010000153.1:0-6122 GCA_964203555.1 Bacteriovoracales bacterium | reverse complement strand
TTCGACTCCAGTATACTGTCGTCGTCACTGCTACAGGAAAATCTAATATTGTTTCCGAGCTACGTGAATTAATAGGCGATGTTGAAGGTCTTGAGATCGGAATCCGTGGTGGTAAAGTGGTTGTGGGGGGAGAAATCGTCGTCCCTGATGATATCGGCCGAGTTTCCCAAGTCCTTGCAAGTTATCCTGAGGTCTTGACCCTCATCGAATTATCACCGCAAACTCAACGGGTCATTGCCAGAAAAATGACGGATGAATTGGCCAAAAATAATCTAAAAGATGTTACAGTTCGAATAGTCAATAAGACCTATTGGCTTGAAGGGGTTGTGAGTAACAAAGAAAAAAAAGGCTTGGCCGTTACTATTGCCAAGGCGTACCTTCCACCAAAAATAGTGAACTTATCTGCCGGTAGTAATCGTTACTCGACTCCGAACTCTGATGAAATAATTGATTTCATCGCTATTAATGAAAAAAAAGAACCTCAACCGACTCCGAAAATGATCAAGATCACCTCACAGTTTGTTGAGCTCTCTAAAAGTTATAACAAAGTGTTTGCTTTCAAGTGGGCACCATTAATGGGTGAGGATAGTTCCCAAATTACTTTCGGGCAAACTGCCTCCGGTAACATTACAGGCCGTCAGTCTCAAGGTACTTTAAGTGCCACCATCTCCAATTTATTTCCCAAGCTTAATGCTGCAAAAAGTGCAGGATATGCCAGGACTATCCAATCAGGAATGGTTATTGTCCGGGATGGTTTTGATCAGGGCGGGAGAATTAGTAAAAGAACTTCTATTCCCTACGCTCTCGGAACGGGCGATTTTACAAAGGCCAGTTCGGCGGAAATTGGACTCGATCTTGATGTAAAACCTAAGCTTCTGGAACAAGAAAAGTTAGAGCTGGGAATTGTTCTGAACGTCAGCGTTCAGATCCCTTCCGGCAGTGCCGCTCCGGTTACCACGACTAATTCCATTAATACCAATGTCGTATTAAAGTCCAAAGAGTCTGCTGCTATCGGTGGTATCGTTCAGAACACCTCGACCACTGATTACGATAACACTGGAAATGATCCTGCCCCTATCTCTGCCACTGCGGGACAGTCTCCTGCATCTCCCCTGTTTCGACTTTATCGTTCTAAAAGCTACTCAACTAACAAAAGTCAGTACGTCATCTTTGTAACTCCAGAAATTATTGAATCTGCGGCTGCCGGGACTGAGGAAATCAGGAAGAAATTCCGGAGAAGAGAATAATATGCCAGGCCATATTATAACAATTATTGGCGGAAAAGGTGGAGTGGGTAAGTCCCAGGTCGCAGCCAATTTGGCCCTGGCCTACGCAAGCGAGATTCGTGCTAAAACTCTTTTGCTGGATTTTGATCAAAGGGCCTGCGGGGATCAAAACATTATTACCGGAATCAAGTCGAAGAAAAATTTAAAAGAATTATCAGATTTTAACGGTGCCATTGATCCACGCTCTATCCAACTCTTTACGGCCGATCATAAGGCAGGAATATCTTACATCGGTATGCCCAGTGAGCCTGTCGTGGCTGCTCAGATCAATGAGGAAGGTATAGGTAAAGCACTTAAGGCTATCGTTAATATTTATCCCATTATTATCATCGATGCCGGTAGCGAACTTAATCCGCTCGCACTGAAGGCAATGGAGTTTTCAACCCTCATCTTCATTGTCGCTTCACCGGATCTTCTGGCGGTTAATCAGTGTAAACGAATGCATTCTGATCTTGTCACGATGCTTTTTCCTAAGGACATGATTCAGATTTTGGTGAATCAGGCAGTTAACGGTCATCCTGTCAGTCCGGATGTAATCGGTAAGCAGATCGGGAAACCAGTCTTTCACGCCATACCAAGAGATGATGCCAGTTGTACAGCTGCTCTTTCAAGATCGACTCCTGTGTTAATTGGTGCAAAGAGTTCTCCTTTCGGGGTTGGGATTACTGACTGCGTTCGTAAACTGGTTCAGAAAAATGTCTTAAAGACCCTGGAGAAATTAACCAAGCCACAAGAGTCTGCCAACCAATCAAATGGTTCCAAAAATGGCGATCCTTCATCTGATGATAGTCGTAAAAAAGATCAATGGACCGAACTAAAAAGTCGGATACATAAGGCCCTCATTGAAGAGATGGATCTTAAAAAACAGGATGACTCTGATCCTAAGGCAAAAATTATTTTACGGGAGCAAACCAAAAAGACGGTGGTTGAACTTCTGGGTAAAGAGGATACGAAAAACGTCCTACCCTCCCGCGAAGATATGAACCGCATTGTAAAAGAAATTTTGGATGAAGCACTTGGACTTGGTCCACTCGAGGATATGCTGGCCGATAAGAGTATTTCAGAAATCATGGTGGTGGGACCCAAGAAAATTTACTATGAACAAAATGGAAAAGTAAAAAAATCCGAAATAACCTTTACCAATGACCGTCAGGTGATGAACGTGATTGAGCGGATCGTTGCACCTATTGGCCGAAGAATTGATGAAAAAACTCCCTACGTGGATGCCCGACTGGCCGATGGCTCAAGAGTTCATGCCATTATACCTCCATGTGCCATTGACGGTTGTTGCATCACCATTCGAAAATTTCCGGAAAAAAGACTGACTTACAAAGATCTCGTAAAATATGGTGCTATGACTGAAGAAATAGCAGATTTTCTAAGAATCTCAGTTGAGGCGCATAGGAATATTGTCGTTTCCGGCGGTACGGGTTCAGGAAAAACGACGTTGATCAATGTCCTGGGTGCATTCATTCAATCCAACGAGAGAATTATCACCTGTGAGGATTCTGCTGAGTTAAACTTTCCGCAAGACCATGTCGTGCGTCTCGAGACTCGTCCTCCTTCACTGGAAGGGGATGGTGAAATTGATATTCGTTGCCTCGTTAAACAAACTCTACGTATGCGCCCAAATCGAATCGTAGTGGGAGAGTGTCGAGGGGGAGAAACTCTGGACATGCTTCAGGCAATGAATACCGGTCACGATGGTTCAATGACCACGGTTCATTCAAACACTCCTCGTGATGCGATTTCCCGTCTTGAAACATTGGTCCAGTACGCCGGGGCCGGACTGCCTGGTAAGGCCATCAAAGAAATGTTGGCGTCTGCTGTTCATATGATTATTCAACAGTCTCGTCTTGATGATGGTTCCCGTAAATGTCTTTATGTGACGGAGATTGGTGGCATTCAGGGGGACGTGGTCACTCTGCAGGATATTTTCGTTTATAAGCAGGAAGGAATGAATAAGGAAGGTAAAATTGTGGGCAAATTCATGGCCACCGGTTTTATTCCAAAATTTATCGAGACCCTTGAAAAGAAAGGTTACAAGGTCCCGCGCGGACTTTTTAACAATAAATAATTATGGAAAAATTATTATTTTTTTTCATCAGTTTAATTATTCCATTTTCCGGCTTCGCCCAGGAAGACCAGTCAAAAAGAGAAATTAGTTTCTGGCTCGATATCCTTGGAGCAAAGGGCGTGTTGATAATTATCGGAGTGGGTGTTTTTGCTTACTCCTATGTGAACTCCGTCCGGATATTTTCCTGGATAGATGATCAAACATATGGAACCCGGGATTACATTTTAAAAAAATTTGAAATTATGTTTATTGAAGTTGAGCCTGCCAGAATAACGACGGGCCTTCTTCTCGTGTCGTTTGGACTTGGAATCATCGTATTTTGCACGATTGCACTTTTAGGGAAATTACTTTTGGGAGCAATTGTTGGATTGATTGTTCTCATCGTTGGGTGGAAGGCCCCAAAGCATATTGTTGATTTTTTTGAAAATAAAAGAAAAAAGCTCTACGTCCTTCAGATGGTGGATGCTTTGAATCTTCTGGGAAATGGATTGAGAGCGGGCCTCACAATGCCCCAAGCTCTTGGGATGGTTGTCGACGAAATGCCGGCACCGATTAGTCCGGAGTTTAATCTCGTCCTTCAGCAGGCGAAAATTGGGGTTCCTTTAGACGAGGCACTGGAAAATCTAAAGAGACGCATTTACACGGAAGATAATGAAATGTTCGTCACAAGTGTCAATATATTACGCGAAACCGGTGGTAATCTTGCTGAAACTTTCGACACTATTGTTATGGTCATTCGAGAGCGTGTCAGGCTGCAACTCAAAATAGACACCTACGTTGCGTCCGGAAAAATTCAGGCCTACATCATAGGCTCCATGCCCTTCTTGATGATGCTGATGTTTGGAATAGGGGATCCCGATTATTTTCCACTGCTTTTTGGCACAGTCTTAGGAATCGTTTTTTTAATCATCATTTGTGCCATGGTGAGTTTAGGTATGTGGGTTATTTTAAAGATCATTGATATTAAAGTTTAGATATTAAAGTTTAGGTCCTAACAAGCCGATAACTGTTCTAATAGAATTGTCCGTAAAAGGTGGATTTATGAGATTTGGAAAGCTTATCACAGCCGTTATGATTGCCACAATGATGGCCTCAATTGCTCACGCAGGGGTCAACCTTAAAAATGGAAACTTTTATATTTCATACACTGATATCGTCGTGCCTGGCGGTGGCAAAAAACTTGAAATCACAAGAACCTATAATTCGAAATCAACAGAAGTCGGATGGTTTGGATTTGGCTGGGGAAGTGAGTTTGAGACCAAGCTTGAACTCTCTGCCGATGGTTCGGTTATTGTTCACGAACATGGCTCAGGTGCTAGGACACGTTTTACTCCTAAAACGCCGGTTGATGCCGTTGCGGCCTCAACTAAAATAGTTAATGAGATGAAAAAGAAGACCGCTCTTTCGGAGAAGGCTTCGGCAGATCTAATCGTTAAACTTGCAAACAATTCAGAGCTTCGTCATACGTATGCCGTCAACTTCGGTGTCACGGCAATAATCGCACCAGGATCTGTTCTGTATTCAACTGATCGTGGCCAGCAGGAGCTTACTGTCGCCAAAGAGGGTTTTCGACGCTCACACAATGATGGGAGAGTTGATAGTTTCAATTTGAACGGACAGCTCGTTAAGATTTCGGATAAAACCGGATACTTTATCAGTTTCAATTACAAAGACGGAAATCTTGAATCTTTAAAAGATTCTCAAGCCAAGCAAATTTACTTTTCCTGGTATCCTGGCGGATTGGTTAAAGAATTGTGGTCGGCCGGTGATAAAAAAGCAGCTTTCAAATATGATGAAACCGATCTCGTGCAGTCAAAAGACGTAGGAGATAATAACTATGATTATGGCTACGACAAATCCCATAATCTTTCTGAGATTCGTTACAGCGATAAAACAAAGGTTAAAGTCTCTTACGATTCTAAAACTTTTTTTGTGACAGAGATTCTTGATAGAAGTGGTGAAAAAACCGGCTACCAGTATGGATTTGATTCAAAAAATCCTGAGAATCATTACTGGACGATTGTTACCAAAGCTGGTTTTGATGGTAAACCATCTGCCAATCGTTATGAGTACGAAATAAAAACTACGGCGGATGGAACCCGCTATAGCTACAGGATATTGACAGAAATTAATGGTATTAAAACGGACACCATTTTTGGTGAACATTCTCTCCCGGTGAAAATTGCTAGAGGAAATCATGTGACCAATTTTGAGTATAACAATAATGGACTTTTGACGAAGAAATCATCAACAAAAGGTGATTTTGTAAACATTGATTACAATGAAAAAATTAATAAAATTAAAAAGGTTGTTAATAACGATGGGGCAACTGATTTTGAGTATGACGAAAAGGGCAACTTGGTAAAAGCCTCGAATAACCAGGGGAAGACTGTTTTTCTTATTTATGATTCTAAGGGGAAAATTTCTAAAATGGTTGACCAGGAGTCGGCTAGCTCTCGCCGAGTGCTTGCTTTCAAGTATAATTCACTTGGGAAACCAGTCGAGATTGAAATGGAAAAAGTCGGCAAGATCAACGTCGCTTACGATAATTACGGAGAAATAAAGAAGGTCGAATCCAGTGCTGGTCATAAAATGGCACTTCAGGTCACTCAAGCTTTCCAAAATCTTTTGACGATTGTTAAGCCTGCCGGCGTAAATTTGAATATGTAATTAAGGGGGAAATATGAAATCAGTACTTACAATAATCTTTTTTGTTCTATCCATGTCGGTTTTTGCTACTAGTCCCAAAGGATTAGTAG
>CAXNNO010000152.1:0-6124 GCA_964203555.1 Bacteriovoracales bacterium | reverse complement strand
GGCGGAGAATGCTAAAATGTATGAGCCTCAGTATGAAAACCTGATGAGATCAGAAAAGCGTCTCAATCAGTCACTACCACTACTTGCGATCCCGGCGGAACTCTTGGAAGGAAATGCCCCTACAGATCTTGCCCATTTCATAAAAATCATTGAAACGGATTTACGAAAAAAGATATCCGAGATTATCATAAACAAAAACAACGACTTGACTATTATTTTTGGACTGGGTGGAAAAGCGACGAGTGTTTTTATGGGAACGGACTTTTGGGAAGAAAAACTAACTAAGCTCACGAAAATAGTGGGATATGTTGGCAAGAATAAGCGCTATCCAACTAGTATCAACTTAGTTAATTCGAAAAAGGTTGTTGTCAAGTTTTCAGACAAAATCTAAAATTATAAGGGGAAGGCCATGAAAGCCTTCTTTGAGTCAGAATGAATCTGCCCTCTTCCTGGGGAAGAGTTTTTGAGAAGGGAATCTCATGAGCACCAAAAGTGTCATTGTCGCTTTAGACATCGGTACCACAAAAGTCTGTACTCTTATCGCACAAAAATCCGGTAAAAACTTAGATATCCTCGGTGTGGGTTCACATCCTAGTCAGGGGCTTAAAAAAGGCTCTGTCGTTAATATCGAAAAAACGGTCGAAAGCATACGCGGTTCAATTGAAGAGGCCAAGCTGATGGCCGGAATTGAAGTACTGGAATCGGCGACGATTGGAATCGCTGGAAATCATATTTATTGTTTTAATTCCTCTGGAGTGGTTCCAGTAAAAAATAAAGAGATTAATCAGTCCGATGTCGATCGAGTGATTGAAGCTGCAAAAGCCGTTTTAATTCCATCAGATCGTGAAATTCTCCACGTCATTCCCCAGGAGTTTAAGGTCGACAATACTGTGGGAATAAAAAATCCCATTGGAATGTGCGGCTCTCGACTTGAAGTTAATGTGCATATCGTGACTGGAAAAACTCCTCTCATTCATAATCTTATCAAATGTGTTGAACAGGCGGGCCTTCTCGCTGGTGAAATTATTCTCCAACCGATTGCTTCCTCCAGGTCAGTTCTATCGATAGAGGAAAAAGAGCTCGGTGTGGTATTGATCGATATTGGAGGCGGCACGACTGATGTTGCGATCTGGAAAGACGGAAGCTTATTGCACTCTCAGATTATTCCTTTAGGGGGGAATCATTTCACGAATGATCTCGCTGTTGCATTGAAGATTCCTCACAACGAGGCGGAGCGAATTAAGCTCACTCACGGGACTGTATTAAAAGATAATAAATCAAATGAAACATATCTGACCGTCCAGGGGCTCTCAGGTACGAGACCTCGGGAAGTATCGCTTTTATTTATTGCTGAAGTATTGGGAGCAAGAGCGGAAGAACTTTTCCAGGTTGTTCGTGAAGTTATTTTTGAGAAGAATTTACAAGATGAGATTACCGGAGGTTTCGTATTAACTGGAGGTGGTGCTCTCATAAAACACTTACCAGAACTTGCCGAATATTATTTAGAGAAGCCAGTTAAAATGGGTTATCCTGCAGCTTTTGGTGGAATGACCACGGCCATGCAGCATCCAAAATTTGCAACCGTCCTTGGTCTCCTCCAGGAGTCGCATCATGTATCTCACGCAACGACTCGTGTAGAAAAAAAACAAGACGAATCAGATATGTTTGATAAACTAACTAAATCATTAAAAAATGTTTTTAAGGAAATATTTTAAGCCCGGAGGCCTGCTTATGTTCGATATCGCCGACAATTCTCAAATTGCAACTGGTGCCAAAATTAAAGTTATTGGCGTCGGTGGAGGCGGATGTAACGCTGTTAATACAATGATCCGTTCAGGATTAACAGGTGTTGAGTACATCGTTGCTAACACAGATTCACAGGCCCTGGCCGCCAACCTGGCAGGCATTAAAATCCAACTTGGCGGCAACGTGACCAAGGGATTGGGCGCCGGTGCTAATCCGGAAGTTGGACGGAAGGCCGCGATAGAAGATTATGAAAAACTCTCAGAAGTGCTAGATGGTGCTGATATGGTTTTCGTCACCGCCGGAATGGGTGGTGGAACAGGAACAGGAGCTGCTCCAGTGATCGCGAAACTTGCTCGTGAACTTGGTGCCCTCACTGTGGGTGTAGTCACAAAGCCATTTGTGTTTGAGGGAAAAAAACGCTCTCGTCAGGCAGAAGAAGGTATCCGTTCACTCGAGGAATCAGTGGATTCTCTCATTTGCATCCCGAATCAGCGTCTTCTTCAACTGGCCGGTGAGAACTTATCTTTAGTTGATACCTTTAAAGCAGCCGACGAAGTTCTTTTAAATGCAGTTCAGGGTATTTCAGATCTCATCAATAACACCGGTCTTATTAATGCCGATTTCGCCGATGTCTCAACTGTCATGACCAATAAAGGTCTCTCATTAATGGGAACCGGAACGGCGAGCGGTCAGGATAGAGCAATAAAGGCCGCCAAGCAGGCGATCAGTTCTCCATTATTGGAAGATGTTTCAATCAATGGTGCCACTGGAATCATTATTAACATTACTGGTAATCACACACTGACAACCCATGAAACGAATATCGCAGTCACACTCATCATGGAGGCCGCTGACGAAGAAGCTGAAATCATCTTTGGTACAGTTATCGATGACAATATGGGCGAAAACGTAAAAGTGACTGTGATTGCAACAGGTCTTCAGACTGCTCGCAAAGATGTTTTGACAAATAATTTTGCAAACTCTCGCTCGGTTTATATGAACCCCGTTCAGGAAACGCAACCATTGGTCTCAATGCCCAAGGTTGGGCCTGTGGAAATTTCCCGTCAAGAGGTTCGTGAAGAGCAAGTGGCCCAGAAAAATAATGATTATGCTGTTAAGTCGGAAATCACTTTTGACCTCGAAGATCAGAACCCTGTAGAGCAGCAAAATATCAGGCCAAAAATTAAATGGGCTGAAAAACTTCAAACAGCGGCATCAAAGTATGAGTCGCAGAAAAATTTTGAGGTCAATTCTAACCAAACGGCTCCAGCTGCTCCTAAAGCTCCTCCGGTTGTGGAAAGACAGGAATACTCCCATGTGGATAATTCTGAGACCCCTCAATCTAATGTGAATGCTCATGCCGCCCAGAATCGTGAAAGTAGAATTAAGTCTATAGCTGAAAAGCTGGGCTTTTTTAATTTTGACGAGGACGAATTTGACACACCATCATTTATGAAAAAGAACGATCGCAATCACGACTCACAAATGTAATTGAAAGGCCCTCGCAAGAGGGTCTTTTTTATGGAATAAAGACTTTTAATTTTTCTTTAAGCTCACTGACTTTTTCTTTTATCGCATACAGCACGAGATAAGTTTCAATGTAGTCCTGATCAATGTTGATTTTGTAATGTGTTTCAATGTAGGTGGGAAGATTCTCATTTTCAAAGAACTCTTTTTTTACCTCATACAATCGAACACCTTCCTCAGGATCAGTGGTTGAAGTTTTAATGGTCAGGACCTCACCCCAGTCGTGTCTCATGATGAGTTGAATATGCTCTTTGCAAAAATACATCGATTTAAAAGGGCGAATGCAGGCACTGCAAAACATGTGATCGCAGATAGCGCAACTAACCTCACCCGGTTCATTCGCGTGATGAAGACAGTAGATTTCGCTTTTTTTAGGTTTTATTTTATCCAATACTTTCAAGCGATCAACAATTTGCGGATGGAGGTTCAGGTGCTGAGTTTCAATCTGGTTTTTTTGAAGTTTATCATTGGAGACCGGATTCATCTGTCCGGGGCGATCCTTAAATAATTTAAAGATGAGTACCGAGAGTAATCCAGTAATTAAAACGAGCAGAAACAAACTAACAACAATGAGGAGTAGGGCGGTATTTTCCATTCTAGATATTGTAAATCATCCCCTGAACTTGGCTAGTATAAATGAACTTCTGTCATGGGCTTGTAACCCAAAAAGTTATTAAAATACTGGCGAGTGGAGATTTTAACCTGGTCTATAAAATAGTTTTCCTGGCGGGTGACCAAATCCTTCTTAATTTTCTCAAGGAGTTTCTTTTTCAGTGGCCCAAGGAGTTCTTGTGCCATAAGGGGCAGGCCGAGGGTAGATATCTCGAGGTGTCCCATCGTTCGATGATAGCTGATAAACACCGCCCCTTGAGTTGCCAGCTTGCGTCGTTGTGAGATTTGGGTTTTTTCTATCTCAAGAGATTTTCCGTGAATGAGCCTCGGTTCCTTAACTTCATGTTGCTCGATTTTAATCGTTCCCTCAGAAAGTATGACATTATGATAATTATAAATGAGATGTGCTGAAATCTCAGGATAGTCACTTTTAATAAATTTAAAGTGCTTTTCCAGAAAGTAGGATTCGCCGTGGATGGGAAAATAAAAATCCGGAGAAAAGTTTTTTAATAGGATTCGCAAGTCTTCTTTCCCCGGGTGACCGGAGGCATGAATCAGTTCATCGTTGGCGGTAATAATTTCTGCACCAAACTCCGTGAGTTTATTATAAATACGGGCAATTTTTTTCTCATTACCGGGAATAACTTTGGAACTAAAGACCACCAGGTCGCCGGATTTAGGTTTGAATGTAGAGTCCTCTCCGAAGCTAAATCTTCTTAGTGCCGAGAGAAAATCTCCCTGGCAACCGGAGAGGAAAATTAACATTTTTCCGGTCTGGCCTTTAACTTGATCGGGCATAAATAAATCATCAGAAGGAATTTCACTGTGTCCCGTTTCAAGAGCCGAGTCCATGTAAGTTTTAAGTGATCGCCCCATGATGACAATCTTTCTTCCTGCATTGATTGCCATTTTGGCGATTGCATTCATGCGATGAACATTGGAGGAAAAAAGAGTCATAAAAATTCGCTCTTCAGGTCTTTCCATCAAAGACTTAAGTTCCGGGTAGAGCTCACTTTCAGAGGTCGTTTTACCGTCATTTAAAATGTTGGTAGAATCCAGAAAATAGGCACTCCATTGGCATTCGGATAATTTCTCATGGATGCGTTTAAGATCAATCGGTGCTTCATGTTTTGCATACAGATCAACTTTAAAGTCAGAAATATAAAGTGCACCCCACTTTTTATCGACCGAACGGATGATGAGGCCACAGGTTTCCGGGATCGAGTGATTAACGTGCACGGGAAAAATTTCTATTTGTTTAAATATTAAATGAGAGTTCTCATCGTAGAGCTTATAGTTCAAAGTGATCTTATGCTCTTCCAGTTTTTTATGAATCAGGTGAAGAGTGAATTTTGAAGCATAAACAGTGATGTCCGGGAAGGCTTTTAACAAGTGTGCCAGTCCTCCGATGTGATCTTCATGTCCGTGGGTGATGACAATTGAATGAAATCGTGAAGGATCAAGTTCTGAAAAATCGGGAACAAGATAATTGATATCAAAACACTCTTCGTATGGGAAAAGCATACCGCAATCAATAACGATATCTTCTGTTTCCGTTCTGATGAGGGTCATGTTTGAACCAATTTCCTGGACTCCACCAATCGGCATCATACTAAAATATTTATTTTTCACAAAGTATTCCTTTCATGGAGATATTAGCAGAGCTGCCTGAATTTAAAGGCCCCTCTTATTGAGGGGCGCCGGCGGTACTGATGATTTTTTCGCTTAGTTCTTCTGTTTTTATTTGTGTTTGAGCAAATTCCTTAATCCTCGCAGCTAAAATTAGAGCGGCAACATCTGTCTCTTCTCCGACTGTAAAGTCTGCGTATTGTTTTTGAGGGTCTAGGTATCTCTGGTACATAGGGCGAACAGTATCATAGTATTGCGATATGACCGACTCAAGTGATCGACCGCGTTCTTTCACATCCCGGTGAAGTCTTCGAGTGAAGCGGATATCTGAATCAACATGCAAAAAACATTTTATGTCGAGCATTTGACGAATTTCGTGATCATAAAGGGCCAAGATCCCCTCAAATAAAACCACCTGACACGGACCGACGCTTTCATATTCTTCAGTTCTAGAAGAAGAATTAAAATCATAAACCGGGCACTTGATAGGATTACCTTTTTTGAGTTCCCTTAAGTGATGTCGAAGCAGGTTCCAGTCAAAAGCGTCCGGGTGATCGAAATTTTCCTTACTATTCATCTGTGGAACAGTTGGGAGGTAGTAGGAGTCCAT
>CAXNNO010000151.1:0-6131 GCA_964203555.1 Bacteriovoracales bacterium | reverse complement strand
GAGAAATCTTCATTTCTTGAATCTTCCTATTTAGTTTTTTATGGAAAGCTTCCGACCGCTTCTGAATTGGCGGCATTTGAAGAACGAATCGCTTCATACAATGATGTTCCAGAGGGTATTAAGACCATGATCAAGGCCTTTCCCAAAGATGCACATCCTATGGCCGTTCTTTCATCCAATATGGTTTCACTCTCTGCTTATCAACCTGATCTCTGCGCCCAGGACCTTACTCCCGGTCAGAAGGATCAGGTCTTTGCTCAATTAATGGGTCAATTGAAAGTCGTTGCTGCCTATTTTTACCGTCACTCTCAAGGTAAAGAATTTGTTCCGTCTGATAAATCTCTGGACTACTGCTCTGACTTTGTTCACATGATGACCGGTGATAAAATTGTTAAAAAGGAAGTCGCCAAGGCCCTTGATGTTCTCCTTATCTTGCACGTTGATCATGAACAAAATTGTTCGACGTCATCAGTGAGATTGGTTGGTTCTTCGAAAGCAAATATCTTTGCCACCATTTCTGCAGGAATTGATGCTCTTTGGGGACCACTCCACGGAGGAGCGAACCAGGCCGTATTGGAAATGTTAGAGGAAATTAAAAATTCCGGTAAAGACTACAAAACTTTTCTTGGAGAAGTTAAAGATAAAAATTCATCATCTCGTCTCATGGGATTCGGACACAGAGTGTATAAAAACTTTGATCCACGCGCTAAAATTATTAAAGTTGCATGTGATTCAGTCCTTTCGACACTTGGAGTTCAGGATCCACTTCTTGATATTGCCAAAGGTCTGGAAGAGGTCGCTCTTAAGGATGAGTATTTTGTGTCAAGAAAACTTTATCCAAATGTTGATTTCTACTCCGGCATCATTTATCGCGCGTTAGGAATACCAACAAATATGTTTACAGTGATGTTTGCCATGGGCCGACTTCCGGGATGGATGGCCCAGTGGAAGGAAATGGTTGAGCAGCCGGGATTCAAGATTTGTCGTCCACGTCAAATCTACACGGGGGATACCAAAAATACTTACAAAGATATTAAGTCAAGATAACCCGCCAGAAGGCCCCTTTCGTAGGGGCCTTCTTTTTTCAATTTCCATGCGATGAGAGTCATGAGTTATGATTCAGGAGAAAGTCAGATCATTCTCATCCAAGGAGTCATTTATGCCTTTTGCCCGAAAAATAGCCATCGCAATCAATTTGATTGAACCTCAATCGGAAATATTAAAGAGCTTAAGAACCTTAGATTTTTTGAAGGCGAGTGAGGTTCACTTTGTGAATGTCTACCTCACAACCACATATGCCATTGGTTTAGGGGAAAGTTCGATCGTTTACCCAGTAGAAACAGTCCGGAATAAAATCCAGGAGTCATCGGTAGAAGCACTGAAAAAATTGGCACCAACTCTCTTGCCTGATCATTTTGAAGGAAAAATGGTGATAGAGTGTCTCTTCAGTGATTCTCCCAAAAGAAAGTTTTGCAGATACGTTGAAGAAAAAAAAATCGATACAGTTATTTTAGCGGCGAGAGAGGAAAGGGGACTTTTTGAGAGTTCATTTACTCAATATGTAACCAAGCATACTCATGCGAATATTATTATTCTAAAGCATAAAGAGTTCTCATAAGCTGACGGACTCACATCGGAAGGGGATTTCCTGTCCACTCGATAAGTTCATTTTGATCCGCGTGGGATGATAAAGCTTCTGAAAAGATGACTTCTCCTTTCCACTTAAAATCCACGCCGTTAAAACCTCTAATGATTCTGCCTCCGGTCAGCATACCGCTTGAACTGATAATAAGGAGCGGACCTTTCATTTAAATAGTATTTGAGGACTTCGTCATAAGGATTATGTTTGAGTTAAAAATGTCAGACTTTCCCAGAATGACTATTTCTGAATTTTTACGTACTCTGCATCCATACTTTACCGGCAAAGAATTTATAATCTGATTCAGTCCCAGAAGATTCCCCCTCGAAATGACAAGCTCGACTTTTGAATCCCTGACAATTTCAATGAAACCTTCGATGAGGGCCATGGCAACGCAGGGGATTTGCCCCTCGTAAACGATTTGAAATTCATGGGGGAACGTTAAAGGCCCAAAGTCTCTTTTTAAGATTTCAATATCCGCAAAACTTAGGGGATTGATATTTACCATCATCTGATCAACTTAACTCAACCGTAATCAGAGAAATATGTTCCAGATCATGTTGGCCGTAAATTTTTTAATAATCCAAATTGGCAAACTCGAGCAATTTATCCTTATCAACGACGTAAATAACCTTACCCTCTTGCTCCAGGATTTTCTCATCTCTAAATTCAGAGATAAGTCGAATAATTGTCTCGTGTGCAGTTCCCACAATAGAGGCAATTTCATCGCGATTAAGCTTGATATCCAGACGAACTCGTCCATCATCTTCAGTATGACCGTAATTTTTAATGAAAGTCAGGAAGAGTTCGGCGAGTCTCTCTCTGGCGCTCTTTTGAGACATGGAAGCGTTTCGTTTTTCGGCAGTACCCATGTCTTTACTTAATTTCTCAATGATTTTTAAGGCAATTGATGGATCCGTTTTAAGAGCTGAGAAGATGTAGTTTCGATCCAGAAAACATATGGCAGCATCTTCGATAACTGTTGCCGTAGCTGAGTAGTTCTCTTGACTGAATAAACTTCGATGGCCCAGGACATCACCGGCACTGGCTATGCGTACAATTGATTCTTTGCCGTCGTTACCGATTTTAGAAACTTTTATTTTACCGGTTGCTATGCAGTAAAGGCCGAAAGGAGGATTACCTTGGAAAAAGATTATCTGTCCTTTTTTATAACTATTCATGATCTTGTTACGTCCTACCTTGGTGAGGGCAATCTGCTCAAGGTCACAAAAGATTCCTTTTTCACGAGAATGACATTGATCACAATTGACGTTTTTGAAAAGATTTTTATGCATGATTTCTTTCATTGATTATCTATCAAAGAATACTATGCATATGTCAAGGCAATGTATTTTTTTTATAAAAGCTATGAATTATTTCAATCAATTTTTAATTATTTCTTAATATTTAGATTTTATTTTTTCTTTTCCAGAATCTTTTTATTTAATTCTTCTAATTCATCATTAACCTCAGTAGGAATTTCAGTTCCCCGTGATCCGGTAAAATCGAATAGAACGCTTTCCTTGTATTCCTTGAAGCATTCTTTGGCGATCGGGTGATGTGGGTATTTGCGTATACATTGTTTCAAAAATAGGTCTCCAGAACCCATAAAATCTTCTTTTTTGAGTCTTTTCTCTATGAAGCCAAGCCACATGCTTAATTCCGGCGCGGATTGAGAATCCTGGTTCTCAAAAAAATAATGTGAGATGATTCCGGAGGCCAGAAGGAGGTCTACTTTGAATGCGTCGTTAAATGAATCTTTGGTCTTCAAGGGTAAAAGCCGACGTTGAATGAACTCCTTCAGTTGAGTTTCTGTTGTTATTTTCTGTGTCACGGCCTTTTCGTTGCTCCATATTAAGAGTCTTTTTTTCCAACTTCTAAGTTCTAAGCTAATATCCTTTGGGAGATTATCCTTAGCGATGTAATCGTCGATGATAGAAATCATTGAGGTAGGATTTTTTTTGATTTTTGTTTCAATGAGTAAAATTTGCTGAAAAGGGAGGATGAGTCCTTCTGAATCCTTACTGATTATTTTATCCTGGATGCTTCTTCTGAAATTGTCTTTTGCATCCACAATTCGTCGGACAATTAAAAAGGCGAGACCTACCTCATAGGGATCCTTTAGCTTCGAAGTGTTCACAGTCTGCTCACCATTTTGAAAGCTGGAAGTTAAATTCATGGGAAGGCGTCCATGACAATCCATGCATAAACTCAGAGTTCGTTTCATGATCCAAAGAGAATAATCTTTCTTATTTTTTTTAAAGGCAGAAAAACTTTGGTCTAAATTTTCTGTGACGAGTGAATAGGAGGGGGCAAATAAGTCATGTTTTATCAGACTGTCATGGCCGGCAAGACGAAAGGCTTCGTTTAATTCCTTTATTTTTAACTCAATAATTTTTTCATTTTTTTTGTCTTTAAACTGATCTTCTTTCATCATGAAAGGCATCAATTCCATTAAGGCATTGAAGGCCCTGTCCATTTGTAAAAGAGGGGTCGATTTCGCGTGAGACATGAAAAAAGTTAAAAAGATGGTCATTAGCATTTTCATGGATTTTGTTTTTCCTTCGATTGATACTTGGATTTTATCTGAAATCCCCACTTGAGAACATGATCCAGGTCATATTTTTAGAATCTGAATATTCTTTTTAGTGAGAATTTCTTGGGCAGTATTTTCCGTTCAGGTTAAAACACTCAGGTATTTGGTTTGACTAAAATTTCGGCATACCGATGAGTTAAATAATTGGAGCATGTATGAAATTTTTTTTGGGTTTTCTCCTTGTACTAATGCCGAAGCTTAAAGCAGATGAAATTCAGATTTTAAAAATGTCACGGGATGGTGATCTTGAGAGAAGTTTTGTTCTTAAAACAAATCTTCCCCATAAAGTCGTCATTGATTGCCAGAGTTTTGTCCAGGGCCTCAGAGTTGGGGAATACGAAGCTGCTCATACCTATCTTCTCGATCCGGAAGAGTGCGAGGGTCTTCAGAGCAGAATCAGAACTAGCCTGAAAAAATGGCAGTATTACTGTATAGATGTAGAAGATGATATCCGCTTGGACCGAACTTGTCCGTAAGTGAACGGTCATTAGTCATAAAAGAACATCATCAAAACCCACACGCAGATAAGTATGATTGATTTCATTCGAGGTTTCCTCCCTTGGTCTTTGTGATTGAGATATTGCCAATTTAGTCGTTTTCTTACTATTATCAAAATCGATATATTGTTATATATGTATTGCTTTAATCGAAGGATGGTATGAACTGGCTTAATCTGCATCATTTGAAATACTTTCTAGTCATTGCGGAAGAGGGTTCCATCTCGGCCGCTTCAAAAAAGCTCCTTGTCGGTCAACCCGCACTAAGTGCTCAATTAAAACAATTTGAAGAATATCTCGGGTTAAAGCTATTCAATCGGACCGGCCGCAGACTGATTATTTCCCCTGAAGGGGAGTATGTTTTAAAATACGCCAGGGCGATTAAGCAGCTTGAAGATGAGCTTATTTCAAATTTGGGACATGCCAATGAGGCGGGAGTCAAAGAATTTTCAATCGGTGCCCAGGAATCAGTTCCCAAGGCGATTATTGCCCATGCGATTTCAGCGGTCACATCAATTCCGGCGGTCAAATTAAAAATCATTGAAGGCACAGGTGAAGAATTATTTGATCTTCTTATTTCAGGAAAAATTGATTTCTTTCTTGGTAACTTCCGTCCTTTAGATGAAACACGCGAGATTATTTATTTGTCTTTAGCCAAAGAACAGGTCTCGGTCTGGGGATCGAAATTGTATTTAAAACTAAGAAAGAATTTCCCTGCCTCACTTTCTGGAAGTCGTTTTGTGTTGCCGGGATTTCAAAACCCGATCAGGCATGACTTTGAAAAATTTATGCTTCAAAGCGGACTCAATTTCGAAGTCGGAATTGAGGCGCAGGACACCGCCCTTTTAAAGGAGCTCGCCGTGCGTGGAGAAGGTCTCATCATCATGGGGGAAGAAAGTGCAAAGTCCTGGGAGAAGTCCGGAAAATTGATAAAAATTGGTTCCATACCAAAATTGACCGAAGAATATTGGTTTGGAATGGTGAGAAAAAAAATTGACAATAATCATCAACGACTCATTATCAAAGCGATCGGACATTAAATGAATATTTCCTTTTCAACACTTTCCCCTCATCTTATTTATTCCTTTAAAAATGAAGTCGAACTCTTGAGGTCTATTGAGGAGATATCAGAAAAATTCACTACCAATAGAGACAAAATTTCAGACTACCTCAAAGAACCGAGGTTGGTTGCTGCTTATTCAGTTTTTTATCTTCTGACAAACATGCCCAAACTGGGCGAAGTTTTAAAGTGGCTCCCGAAGGATTGGGTCAATCTCTTAAAAGATTGCGACTTCATCGATATGGGGGCAGGTCCAGGAACCTTTTCGCTCGCCTGGAAAAACTTAGGGGGCGAGGGGGAATTTTATCAAATAGAGCAGTCAAAACTGATGAAAGATCA
>CAXNNO010000150.1:0-6150 GCA_964203555.1 Bacteriovoracales bacterium | reverse complement strand
GTTACACCCCCATAGTAGCCCTTATCAGTCGGATGATCCACGTAGGCAAGAACAACGAACTTTCTATTCACGTTAACCGGAAATCCTACAAAACTTCCAATGTAGCCCGAATACCCGCCTGCCGGTGAGACTCTTTGGGCGGTTCCTGTTTTTCCGGCTATTTCATAATGTGGTATCTGAGCACTATCACCTGTTCCATCACTAACAACAGAGACCAACATCCGGGTCATGTCGGATGCGGTTTTCTCCGAGATGATCCTATTTTCAGGAGTCAGCTGGGAAACGTTACTTTTCATGAGAGTTGGTTTAACGAGGTAGCCGCCATTTGCAATAGCAGCATAGGCCCTTAACATCTGAATCGCCGTGGTCGCAACCCCTTGTCCAAAACTGATATTACTTAAAGACAGGGGACGAACTTTATCGGTCGCCTTGTAACTCAGAATCCCCTTCGACTCTCCCTTGATTTCAATTCCCGTTTTGTGAGCAATTTGAAATTTATCCAATGTACCCTTTAATTTTGGGTACTTTAAAGCAAAGGCGATCTTAGTGGTACCGACGTTTGAACTAAATTTTAAAATATCGGCGGTTGTTAGCCATTCGAACTTTTCGTGGGTTTCTGCCTCAGAAATCCAATGATTCTGCACACGCATTTTACCATACTCACAAAAAAACTTGGTTTCTGGTTTAGCAATTTTATTTTCAAGTGCTGATGCGATCGTCAGTGTTTTAAAAATGGATCCCGGCTCAAACGGATCCGTCACGAAGGCAAGTTTTCGGCTCTCTAAAGGATAGGAGGTGGCCTTGTTCGGATCAAAAGTGGGATAATTAGCAATGGCAAGGATCTCACCTGTTTCTGCGTCCATGACTCCCGCGCCCCCGCGAAAGGCTTTATGAAAAGTAACGGCTTCTTTTAAATAACTCTCAAGTGCTCCCTGAATATCTTTATCAATCGCCAGCTGAACATCAGGGGCAACCAGTTCTGATGCCTTCGTTTCATATTTTATCGGCCGGCCTTTGGCATCACGGATGTATTTGACGAGCTGTGGAACGCCCTTCAATTCTTTATTCAGACTATTTTCAATTCCGGCCAGTCCGCTGTTCTCGATACCCACAAAACCAATCGTCTGTGCGAGTAACTCACGATTGGGATAAACTCTCTCTGAATGAGATTCAACAAAAATGCTCTCAAGCTTCTTAATTTTTTTTAGTTGTTCTTCGGATAAACGAATTTTCCGCCCCAGCCAGGTGTACTTGTTACGCTTCTGAATCAGAGAACTAAGCTTCTGGTAACTGAGTTCTGGGACAACTTTAGAAAGAGTTTTTAATTGTTGATAAAATTCAGCATTTTTATTTTTAGGAATAGTAAAAAGATTATAAACGTGAATGTTGATCGCCAGGGGATTACCATTGCGGTCGAGAATATTTCCGCGATTAGGATATTCTCTGACTTCCCTGATGAATTGAGACTTGGCGTAGGCAATTAATTTCGCCTTATTAACCACTTGAATGTAGAAGGCCTTGCTCAAAACAATGGAAAACAAACCGCAGAAAATGATAAAACTAAAAAAGATCCGATTCTTCACCAGGTGTCCTAAGGAATAAGTATTATTTGTTCAGGGCCTGGTTCTTTTAAATCATACTTAACCGCAAATTCACGAAGGCGGGGAACAGACATTTCCCGTGCACGCTGGGCCTTAAGTTCTTTATTACGAATGGTGGTTTTGTAAATATCCTGTTCAATATTATTAACAAGGTAAGCCTGCTCAATTCCCTTCATGCGGAAACCAACAAACAATATAGCAAGGGTCGTGAAGGTAAGAGTAAATGGCAATGCACCTGGATTGAATAAAAAATCCAAGAGTCGATTGTTAAGTTTGAAATTGCCTTTTTTTCTTAGCGCCATCAACTCCTCCTAGTTGAGAAACTCGTTGCAGTAGCCGAAGTTTGGCACTTCGGGAACGAGAATTCTGTGACAGCTCTTCTTCCGTGGCTGTAAGTGGCTTCTTCGTTAAAATGATAGCAGGAAAATCTTTTTTCTCCACTATTTCTTTGAAAATATGCTTCACAATTCTATCTTCCAGAGAGTGAAAGCTAATGACTGCTAACACTCCACCTTCGGCCAGAAACGGCAACAATTTTGGTAGAGTATTTTCAAGGACGCTCAATTCCTGATTAACTGCTATTCGAAGTGCCTGAAAAGTTCTCGTTGCCGGATGGGTTTTGCCGTGACGATCCTTCGGCGGGTAGGCATGGAAGCAGATATCTTCAATCTGACCGGTCGTGGTTATTTTTTCTTTTTGTCGTAGCTCAACAATTCTGGCGGCAATTTTTCGGGACAACCGATCCTCACCGTAGTTAAAAATGATATCTGCAATTTCTTTTTCAGGAAGAGAATTCAGGAGGTCTGCCGCTGTTGGGGTTCCACTATCCCCGTAATTCATCCGCATATCAAGTGGAGCATCGGCCCTGAAGCTAAAGCCTCTTTCCATTTTATCAAACTGATGCGAAGAAACTCCCAGATCCATCAGAATGCCCGCGAATTTTCCATGCATTTTGTTTTTTTCACACCAATCAGGAAAGGCGATAAAATTCATGGGCAGAAGATTAACCGCCCCTTCCTTACCCTTGCTCTTAATATTTTCATAACCATTTTTAAGAGCGTCTGGATCCTGGTCGGTGGAATAAACGGTAGAACCACTCACATGGTCCGACAGAGCATAAGTATGTCCACCGGCCCCAAAAGTGAGGTCAGCAAAAATGAAAGAACCGGATGCCTTGGAACCGATCTCCATGGCATCAAGGCATTCTTTAAGCATGACTGAGTAATGTGAAAGATATTCGCTCATTTTTTCATAAGCACAGAAAGAATCTCTTTGTGTGACTCTTTGTGAAGAGATTCATCAGTCATAACAGCATACTCATTTTCAGGAATAAATTTAACCGGATTTTTTACCAATTCCGGAATCGCCTCTTTAACAAATTTTTGAACAGATATGTAATTTGATTTCATTACTTCCATTATTTCCTGAACGGTGCAATGCTCTTCCTTCCAGCAATCATAATCCGTCACCATCGCTACCGTCGCATAGGCCATGCCTGCCTCCTTGGCAAGAAATGCTTCAGGTACGTTAGTCATACCAATCACTGAGGCACCAAGGTTACGATACATCATCGATTCGGCCTTGGTTGAAAAATGGGGCCCTTCAATACAAAGGTAGGTTCCCCCCAAATGAGACGTGATACCTGCTCTGAGGCCGGCATCGTAAAGACATTTCGCCAGAGGAAGTTCAATCGGATGGGCCGTCGAAACGTGACCAACAATTCCATCATCAAAAAAAGTTCTTTTGCGAAGACCCTTCGTCCAGTCGATAAATTGATCAACCATAACAAAATGTCTTGGAGCGTACTGTTCCTGAAGGGAGCCAACTGCAGAAATGCTTATAATCGTATCCACACCTAGTTTTTTTAGAGCAAAAATATTCGCCCGGTAGTTAACTTCGCTGGGTGTATAGTGATGGCCGATACCGTGCCTTGGGAGGAAGTAGAAGGGCGATCCCTCCACTTCACACTCCATGATATCGGCACTCGGAGAGCCAAAAGGAGTTGTCACACCAAATTGATTTTTAATCTGGATTCCATCCAGCTTATAAATTCCGGAGCCACCAATGATTGCAACTTTGATCTGAGACATCGTTTCTCCTAGGCCATCATGCCAGTCAAATCTACCACCTTTCCAAGTGATTTCGACTGTCTTCCAAAAAAGCTATTAGATTCATCTCGCTCTGATTCTTCCTTACACAAGATGCACATCTCGGCCGTAGGACGGGCCATCAGACGTTCAAATTTTATCCAATAGCCACATTCTGTGCACAACCCGAATTCATCCGTTTCAAACTTCTTCAAGGCCTTTTCAATTTTTTTGGCATAAAAGACTTCACGATTTCTAAAACGAAGCTGATGAGAATTGTTGTAATCGGAGATTGATTGTTCAACATCATCACCACCATTAATCAGAGCAAGATCCAGTTCGGCGCCGTTATCATCATTAAAAACCAGGGTTCCTTTTTCTTCAAGAAGCTTGTTCTTTAAAGTATCAAGTTGTTTTTTAGTCAACGATTTCATTTTTTCAGCCATGAGACATAACTCCTATTCTAGAAATATCATTATTCCAATCCGCCCTTAATATTCAAAAGGACTGATTTGGATATCATCTTTAATGTTTCAAATACTCCTTGACCGGAGGTTGCGACCGCCTCGAAAGCAGGAAGTTTTCTTTTATTGAGCTGGTACTGAAGATCTTCAACGGGAACAATATTGGGCAGATCCCTTTTATTCCACTGCATGATCATTGGAACTTTTGAAATATCATAGCCTTGTTCGGCTAGATTTTTCTCCAGACCCAGATACGACTCAATGTTCGCTTCCATTCTTTCCACTTGAGAGTCTGCCACGAAAACTAAACCATCAACCCCTCTCAGAATTAACTTACGGCTGGCCTCATAGAAAACCTGACCAGGCACCGTATAGAGATGGAAACGAGTCTTAAAGCCTCTGATTTCCCCTAAGTCCAGCGGGAGGAAATCAAAAAATAACGTCCTCT
This sequence comes from Bacteriovoracales bacterium, assembly GCA_964203555.1. Lineage (GTDB taxonomy): Bacteria > Bdellovibrionota > Bacteriovoracia > Bacteriovoracales > Bacteriovoracaceae > Peredibacter. Next base: position 1,550 of record CAXNNO010000150.1, on the reverse strand, counting down.
CGTTTTCCGTATTCAGGGTGATCATCTGCCCTTTATTTTGTGAGCTCGTTTTTTGATAGATATATTGTATGTTGGTTGTTTTACCACCAAGGCCCGCGCCATAGTAGACAATTTTACAATTAATTTCTTTCGTATGGTAATTGACGAATGACATATTAAATTCCACCTGCCGAAAAGAGACGATCGATTTCATCATCAGAAATATCCTGAAATAAAAAACCTTCTCGTTCCTTAGTTTTTACTTTTTTCAACACTTCTACTGGTTCGCTCTGAAATATTAAATCCATTTCTTCCTTGATCATGGCCATCTGACGTTTTAATTGTCCGGGATTTAAACAATCCCGATATAGTGCCCCCAAAAAGTAGCGCTTACTCTTTAGTAAAAAAGGGAAAAGATAAATTCCCTGAGAAGACGTATCAAAGGCAAAGCGGAACTCCATCGCATCCTGCTCAGGGTGGGCAATTTCCATCAATGCTTGCGACGCCTGCCAAACCCCACTTACCAACGCTGAAACAGAAGTTGTCGTCTGATTTTGAACAGAATCATAAATAGTGATGCCATCTTCTCTTGTTACAAAAACTCTGGCATTTATGCCATTTTTTCTGGGCTCAAGAATAAGCTTTATTTTTTCTGTAATATTCATCGCTTTCATTAAAATCTTTTCCGATTTTCCAAAGCTTTGGTTATCGTCATCGGATCAAGATACTCTAGACTTCCCCCAATCGGAACGCCGAAACCAATGCGTTCAACCGTGATGGATTCCGGCAAAAGTGTCTTTAAGTAGGAACATGTCACGTCTCCCTCGACCGAAGGATTGATCGCCAGAATAATTTCCTGAATATCTTTTTCAATAATTCTATTTTTAAGTTCATCCATTTTCAGCTCATCTGGTCCAACACCAAGAAGGGGATTTAGGACACCTCCAAGGATGTGATAGATGCCGCGAAAGTTTCCACTCTTTTCTATTGCCATTAAATCTGAAGCATTTTCCACTACACATAAAGTCTTGTTTGATTGCCGTGATTCATCTGCACAAATAGAGCAAAACTCCAGGTCAGCAAACATGCCGCATTCGTCACAGAGCCTAAGATCCTTCAGAGCAATTAATGAATTTCCAACGGAAATCAATTCCTGTGCCTTCCAGTGCGTCATGCTCATGACCATCCGAAAAGCGGTTTTTTCGCCGACTCCTGGTAGTTTGGTCAGGGCCTCAACTGCATTTTTGATGACTTCAGGAAGTTGGATCACTAGAAGAGTCCCGGGATGTTCATTCCGCCGGTCACTTTGGACATTGCCTGTTGAACCATATCCTGTGACTGCTTCATCGCCTGATTAACTGCGGTAAAAACTAATTCTTCTAGGGACGCGACATCATTCGGGTCAACACATTCTTTATTAATCGTAATGCTAAGAAGCTGCTGCTTTCCGTTGACCTTGGCCTTGACCATTCCTCCGCCGGCAGAAGCTTCCACTTCTCTATCGGCCAATTCATTCTGAAGGCTCGCAAGTTTTGATTGCATCTGTTGAGCTTGCTTCATTAGGTTATTCA
>CAXNNO010000149.1:0-6181 GCA_964203555.1 Bacteriovoracales bacterium | reverse complement strand
ACCAAATGAGTATTAAGTATTTCACCGCAATCAAAGGCCCATTCGGTCATTTGATTTAGAACTTTCCTAAGATCAAGCTTTGATCTATTCTTCGTCGCCGTTTTCTTTACCTGTGTCTTTTTCATGGATGAGTTGCTCAAGGGTTTGTTGCTCTTCTTCAGTTAATTTTTGTACAGGAACACTATAGGATTCTGACAACCACTGTCCCAAATCAATCAGACGGCATCTATCACTGCAAAAGGGTCTGAATTCTGAGAAATAATAGTCAAATTTTTTTTCACATGTAGGACATTTAACTTCAAGTTTCTTCATAAAAAAACCCTGTCTTTCAATCTTTTGAACTTATCCAGAAAATCTTCACTATAAATTATTTCATAGTCATCTATCCGGTCTACTAAAAAAAGACCCCGAACAGAATTCGTACCAATGACGGCATCTGCTTTCAGTAATTGTTCCATCGTGGTTTTTGATTCATAGACTTCATCAAAATAATCCACTGCCACCTTCATTAATTTTCTCCGCATCACTCCTTCGAGGACATTCGGGCCCGAGGGGGCGGTGTAGAGCTTGTTATGCCTGACGACAAAAATATTAGCAATTGAAGACTCAAGGACTGTGTCCTCGTCTGAAAGAAAGAGAATGTCATCATCGCCAGGTTTCATAAACATTTTTTGAGACATAATCGTTTCAAGATAATTCCCGGCCTTGAGATAGGAGGGCCACCATTGAGGTCGTTTTATCACGGGGCAAGTTCGAAGTTTAATGAATTTGTTTTCATACCTTTCACGATCAAGTGCCGAATGGGACATTTGAATCCTCAGATCACTCACGGACAATAGACCAATCCGTAAAAGCCCTCTGGTCTGTTCTCGATAAATGGCCAACCGAATGACTTTATCGCCCTGCAAATCCTGCATTTTGTCTTCCAGGCGATTCTTTAAAACCATTTTCCAGTCTTCCTGATCGGTAAAAGGCCCGTAGAGAAAATCTATGCCTTTAACTAACCTTTCAAAATGAAATTCCCAATCCTGGATAGACGCATCCACCATTCGCATCGTGGTAAAAACGGATTCACCATACATGAAGGCCCTATTATTATAATCGGTCACACTTTCCCCTTAAAACTTGGCCAATTGTCTTCTCTTCATGATAGCGTTGATGGGGAGTTTCAAACTAGTCATATTTATGATGCGCCTAACAATCATCGGTTTTGGAAATCAGGCAAAGTCCTGGGCCCAGAACCTCAAAGATTCAGGTTTTCCAGTCAGAGTGGCCTTGAGGCCCGATAGTTCTTCTTTTGAATCAGCTGTCAGGCTCGGATGTAATGTTGTCGAAATTGGCTCACCCGATTTTTATTCAGATAACGCCTATGCCTTGCTTACGCCTGATCTTGCTCACAATGAATTTCTTGTTTCTCACGCTCATTTACTAAAAGAGAGTACTGTTATCCTTTATGCTCACGGCTTCTCCGTACTGAAGAATAATTTTCAACATAAATATCCCCATCTTCAACACGTTCTCTACGCACCCAAATCCATAGGCTCAGAGCTCAGAAGGCAATATGAACTAAAAGGAAAACTGGGGGCCGTGTATTCTCTCGAGTATTACCAAGGTCAGACGATTGAAATTGATCGCTGGATTAAAGACCTCGCCTTGGCCATGGGAATCAATTTAGGTCCGTATCAAACAACTTTCAAAAACGAAACCGAAGCAGATTTATATTCAGAACAGGGTCTATTATGTTCCCTGATCCCTTATGCGGCCGGGGAAATGTTCAGTCACTTAGTTGACGCCGGAATTGAACCTGAATTGGCGTATTTTGAATGCTGGCATGAACTGAAGCTAATCGTGACTGCCATGGTGGATAAGGGGCCAGAGGGATTTTTTGACTTAATCAGCCCGAATGCTCTAGTGGGTTCTGAAAAAGGATACAAGAAACTTTTCTCAAGCGAGTTTAATACTCATTTAAGATCACTCCTGTCTGAAATTCAAAACGGAACATTTAATCAGGAACTTGAAAATACAAACATCGAAGAGACAAGACAGATCATCCGTGAACGATGGGAAAAAAGTCCTCTTCAAAAAACATTCAAGAAAATCAATCAGGGTATGGAATGAAAAAATTGAACCTTAGAGATATAAAAAAAGCCAAGCAAAAAAAACTACAGGTATTAACTTGCTATGACTTCCAAACGGCAACACTCTTAAATGAAACAGATCTGGATATTATTCTTGTCGGTGACTCCCTCGGCAATGTTATCCTGGGATATGAAACAACGATAGAAGTGACTCTGAATGAAATGGAAATTTTTGGAAAAGCTGTTCGAAGAGGGGCCCCAGATAAATTTCTTGTCCTGGATCTTCCCTTCGGATCTTACTCCACCGTTTCTCAAGGCGTTTATTCTGCGACTAAATTATTTCAATCCACCAAATGCGAGGGGATAAAACTTGAAGGGGCATTTCCTTATCAGCTAAAACTCATTGAGCGCCTCACGCAGACTGGGATCCCTGTCATGGGACATATTGGCCTGACTCCACAATCTGTTCATCAATTAGGCGGTTACTTTACACATGGAAAGGATGAGGACGAAGCCTCACGACTCATGAGGCAAGCGAAGGCCCTGGAAAACGCGGGTTGCTTTTCGATTGTTTTCGAAATGATCGAAGAACATGTGGCCGCAAAAATAACTCAAGAACTTCAAATTCCATCAATTGGAATCGGATCAGGACAACAAACTGACGGCCAGGTTCTTGTCATTAATGATCTTCTCAAAATGGGTCCCGCAACTCCCCCTAGATTTTGCAAGCCACTGGCAGACTTGTATGAGTTGAAAAAAAATCTGATTGTTCGTTATCTTCAGGAGCAGAGGAAATAAATGCTAGGCTTAATCACACTAGATTTGGGCAATACCAACCCACATGCTGGACTATTTCAAAAAACTGATGATCAGTGGAATTTGGTAAAAACGGTGCCATTAAATAAATTAGCGATTTATCTTAACCAATTAGGAATAGACGCAGGGAACTCAAGCGTCGTCGTTTGTGAAGTCAAGAATCAAGGATTGGAGATTCAAAAACTTCAGGAACAGGGATTTCTCGTCACTCGAATGAGAGATTACTGGAAGGGATTAAAATTTGCCGGAATGCCGGTCAATTATGCCAATTCCCTTGGAGAAGATCGCCTGGTCGTGGCCTTTAAAGCTTATAAAAATAATCAAAGGCCGACATTGATTATTGATGCAGGAACATTTGTTACGATGGATGTTGTGACGGAAAAAGGTTTCCTCGGGGGATACATCATTCCAGGAACTAAGGCCTATTTTGATGCTTATGTAAAAGGTGAGAGATTAAAGAACATTCCACTCAATCTATCTTTTAGCAATCAATTGCCAACTGAAACTTCAGGCGCCATGACCGATAGTTATACCGCCTTCGCTGCTCTGGCGAAAAATTTAATAACTGAATACAAAATTCAACAAATCACTCTCACCGGCGGGCAAGCAGTTCTATGGGAGAATCTTTTAAAAGATCTCCAGGCCTCAGTCGTTATAGAGTCTCATCCACATTTAATTCACTGGTCACTTCATTACTGGATGACGACTCAGATAGAGCCACTATGAACGTTCTTTTAGGAGTATCGGGATCAATAGCTAGCTATAAGGCATTCGATGTCGCGCGATTATTGGTTAAAAATGGCCACGCAGTCAAAGTTGTCCTAACTTCGGGGTCCATGGAGTTTATCAGGCCCGAAACTTTCCGTTATCTTGGAGTTGAAGCCACTTACCTTCCAGGTGATGACTTTATCCCCAAAAAACTGGATTCAGGTTCTAATGTTCTTCACATTGAGCTTTCCAAATGGGCCGATAAATTAGTCATCGCGCCAGCTTCTGCCAATACGATTTCTCGCCTTGCCATGGGCATAACGAATGATCTTCTGACAAGCGTCTACCTGGCCTTTGGCATGAAACCCATACTGATTTTCCCGGCAATGAACACAGAGATGTGGAAGAATTCAAGAATTCAGGAACACAAGTCCACGCTCGAACGCTGTCCTCAAATTGGCGTTATAAATCCTGAATCAGGCCTATTGGCATGTGGAGATGTTGGTGCCGGTAAATTTCCTGACGTTAATGCCGTGGTTGATCTGATTGAAACTTATAATCCGATTTTAAAAAAGAATAAAAAAGTTGTCATCACTGCTGGAGCAACTGCCTCTCCCCTTGATCCTGTAAGATTCATAACAAATCCTTCGAGTGGTATGATGGGAATCTCCGTTGCAAAGGCCTTCCTTTCCCAGGGATTTGAGGTCGTGCTATTAGCGGGGCATCAGTGTTCCTCGCAGGTGGAAAACCTTAAAGGTCATCCTTATTGTCAGATCATTAAAACCCCGACAACAGAATTGATGAGACAATCAGCATTAAAAGTTTTTCCGGAAGCTGATCTTTATATTTAAACCGGGGCGATTGCAGATATCGAGTTTGATCCGGCAACAATAAAACTCAAAAAAGAGAAAATGGGAAACTCACTCCCCTTTAAACAGGCCGCAGATATCCTAAAAGAGATTCTTAGCATCAGAAAGCATCAGAAGATTATAAGTTTTGCGGCGGAAACTGAAACGACTCAAGAAGTTTTCATGGAAAAAATGAATCGGAAACCTGTAGACCTCATGATTGGAAATAAAGTTTCTAACGGCCTCGTTGGAAATCACGAAGTTGAAGGCTTCCAAACAACTCATGGCGAATATTACTTTGTCGAAAAGAATTCTATTAAAGGGCCGCAGAAACTCAGTAAGCACGAGCTCGGAGAAAAACTTGTCTCGTGGTTTGAAGGTAAAGCAACATGGTAAAACTCATTAAAAAGACCTCAGAACTTATCCTTGAGAGGAATTCAGAAAAGGAGGTCATTGGATTTGTACCAACTATGGGGAATCTCCATCAAGGGCACATTTCTCTACTCGAAAGGGCCCTTTCAGAATATAAAACAGTCTACTTTTCTATCTTCGTTAATCCAAAACAGTTTGGCCCCAATGAAGATTTTAATCGTTACCCCCGGACTCTGGAAAACGATATTGAACTCATCAAAACGTTGACTGGGAAATTCCATGATTCAAAAGTAATCCTTTATGCTCCGGAGAACCCTCTGGAGGTTTTTCCTGAAAATCAAACACAAACGATTTCAGTCCCTGAATTGAGTACGACTCTCGAGGGTGATCTGAGACCGGGTCACTTCGACGGAGTCGCCACTGTCGTTTATCGCTTATTTGAGATCATCAGGCCCAAAACGGCTTATTTCGGACTGAAAGACTACCAACAATATCTCGTGATCAGGCAGATGGTAAAAGACTTATGCCTCCCGATCAAAATCCAGGGGATGCCGATTATTCGGGAAGCATCGGGATTGGCCCTTTCAAGTCGTAATCAATATTTGTCTCCTGAGGAAAAAACAAAATCCCTCATTCTTTATTCAACCCTAAATAACATTCAAAATATCCTTCAGGGCAAGCGAATGAATCTGACTAAAGTCAGGGAGTTTATAGATGAGTCACTAAAAGATCCTCATTGGAATTATCTGGAACTAAGGGACTCGGAAACTTTTTCCAAAGATATTTCAAGTTCCCATAATATTTCGATCATGGCAGTTTACCAAATGGGGAGTACGAGACTTCTTGATAATTTTCAACTGGAGATAGAATGAATCACGAAGAATATAAATTACCACTTGGTAAGAAGGCTTCTTTAGTCTCCATCGTTTGTGAAAAATTTGAAAATCACTCAACAGTTTTAGAAACGAATAACTCTCTCCGCGAACTACGCGAACTTCTCAGAACTCTCGGACTTGTGGCCGGCGACGAGTATGTTCAGAACAGGAAGCAGATCGATCCGGCCACTATGCTCGGTGAAGGAAAACTTCAGGAAATTGCCGACGCAGCTAGGGAAGAGCATTCAGAAATATTGGTCTTCGATTTTGAACTCACAGCGTCCCAGGCAAGAAACATCAAGGAGATCACTAAATTAGAAATAGTGGACAGGAACATGGTGATTCTTGAAATCTTCGCTCATCACGCACGGACAAAAGAAGCAAAAATTCAGATCGAAATTTCCCGCCTGAAATATCTTCTTCCCCGCCTGACAAGCATGTGGGGGCACTTTTCAAAGCAACGCGCCTCCGGTGCGGCCATCGG
>CAXNNO010000148.1:0-6198 GCA_964203555.1 Bacteriovoracales bacterium | reverse complement strand
ATTGTTTGACTACCAAAAAGAAGCTGGAGCTAACCTGCGTTTATACACGGAAATAAAACTATGGAATGTTTTATTCACAAGAATTGCGGGAGAAGACTTAATCTCAAGAGAGAAAAACCAAAGTGCTACAATTTCCCTGGGTCTAAGGTTTACGGATCAGGATCTCGCGGCTTTAATAGGTATTTTTGCCCGGTAAATTATGGATAAAAACTGGTTAATTAGAACGAAATCAAATCACTTACTGGGTCCGGTCTCAAAAGAGAAGGTTATCGAGCTATATAAAAATGGATCAATAAAGCCCGACGATGAGGTATGTAGTGGTAACGGATTTTGGTTTTTCATAAGAGAAGATGATCTCGTTGAAAGATTTTTGACGGGCGCCGAAGTTCAAAGCTTTAATCCGATAAGTGAGGCAAGGGATGTTCTGGGTCCTTTTGCAGGTGAATCTAACGAACCACAGGTCGTAGATGATATTACAATTGTGAATGGTCTCAATATTTCAATGCTGAATGAGGCACATCGGGAAACCAACTCTACACCTCCACTACCTTTGACAGAAAGCAGTAGAATTGAACTAACCACCAAAGAAGCGGTTCGTAAAAAAAAAAATAATCAAGAAGTAAAAAAGAGCAAGGGTCCAGTCAGAGAAGCTATTCCACTTAAAGAACAAGCATGGCTAAAATATATAAGTGTCGTAGGATTTACGATCTTGTTTTTATTAATTTATTACAGGAAATCAATCATCCGTCATATTTTTTCTGGTGAAATAAGATCAATTCAATTAAATCTAATAAGTGTCGCCAACGCTCAGGAAGATATTCCTGATAAAAAAAAAAGCTTTTAGAGTCGAGCTTTAAGATCGGTGAGGTTCGTTTTTATCCAGTTATTGGTCTCGATGGATTTCGAGTCGTTTCGGATCTTGATATTGAGAAAACTACCTGTGCTGACTTAAATCAGGAAGTGAACCAGCTCGGGATTTTGCTACATCCGCCAGAGGTCATAAATGAAAAGTTTCTGATAAAATTAAGAGACTGTGTCCTCAGACTTTCAGAAACTCATCCCTTGAAAAAATGGATGAAATGGATCTCTTCCACCAAACCCTTGAATAAAAAAGATCAGGATCAAAGCAGTTTCCTCGTTGAAACTATAAATTCTCAATTCAATCTCATCACTGATTTAAAAATGAAGGGTGAGATTATAAACTTACTTCTGGAGATGCCTGAGGATACTCTGCCAGAACAATTACTGAAATCTTTTCTTTATTTGATTATTGGAAATATTACTCGTTCGGATAATATCCTCAGTCAAATTATTAATACTTCTCCAAGAGTAAATTGGGAAAAGACAGGATTAAAGGCGAGTCTATACCATAAAATTAGTCGAGATAACATATCTCAGATTTTTAAAAAAATCGGGAAGCATCCAGCAGATAGAAAGATGTTTCAGCTCATGGTCATCTATCTTCAAAGTTATTATAATGACAAAAATTTACTTTCTCTGACTGATGATTATGACACAGATGAAGTGGAGTCAAAAATGAGTTTAAGCTTCCTTGAACTTAAGGCCCCTCACCTCATCCATTTTGTAAGACTTTCAAACATGAGGGAGAATCGACGAATTCAAGACATGAGAACTGATAAATACCCTTTGGAAGAGCAGTCGTACTGGTTCTGGCCTTTTTTTGAAATCGATCCTCTTATTTATGATTCTATGGTTCCTGAACTAAAACGAATTGAGGCCAATGATCTTCTGTGGTTTATTTACCTCATAGAAAATGAAAAGATCGCAGACGTTTATTCAAAAAAATCTGGAAAAACTTTTTTACCGGGAAGACGACCATTCTTAAAAGAGGCCATGAATGACCATCGGTCCTTCATGATGAGTCTTTACAAACTTATCGAACTTGGCGACTTGAATAAAGATGTCATTAATAGAACAACAGATCATTTACTTCGTGACTGAGTATAAACAACCGGACTTTTACAGGTTTAATGAAGATTCAATAAAACTTGTCAAACACGTCCTCTCACAAACGCACAATCATGAAAGGATACTGGATTTAGGGGCCGGATCAGGGATTATTGGAATTGAGCTGGCCAATTCTTTGAGATCCAAAGAGTTAACCCTCCTGGAGATTCAATCTGATTTTGAACCGAGCTTAAAGTTTAATTGCGAGAAGATTTTATCAAAAAAGGTCTCCTATGAGATTCACATAAAATCTTTTAGTGACTGGACCCCACACAAACCATTTGATTTAATTGTTTGTAACCCTCCCTATTTCTTGCCGGAACATGGACAACCAAACCGTGACTATCGAAAACAAATTTGCAGATCATTTCAATCTGACAGCTGGCCGATCCTTGTAGAGAAAATGAAAATATCCTTATCTCATGAAGGTCGCGCCTATATTGTGGTTAAAGACAATCCGATCGTCCTTACAGAAATTCAAAAAGCGATGTCAGGACTCAGACCTAAATTTACGAAAAAAGATAATTTGCTCTTTATTGAATTATCTGGATTGAATGTAGATTGATATAAGCATATTTTTTAGTTCAATATCCGGCACATCTCCAAAAAGTCTCTCGGCCTCTGACTTAAGGACTTTAAAACGAGGATCCTGAGGATGAAGTTTGGCAGGCATCTTCGTCGTTTCTTCCTGAATTTCTTTTTGATTGAAATAACTTTCTTGAGTTTGAAAATGAAGCCTCTTTATGACAGGTCTTAATTCTGGAAAAAGTCGAAAAATTTTTTCTTTTATTTCTTCAGACAAAAAAGAAATATTTTGGGAATAGCTCGCGTGCTTAGACATGATAATCAATGAATCCCCTCTTATTTTAAGAGGAGAGGTGACTTTTGAAAGGATGGGACCAATAATTTCCGGCCATTTTTTAAGGAGTTCAAGGAAATCGAAAGTCCGATAAAATGAATGAAGCTTATCGCGCTTCAAGTCATGAGAGTCAAGACGATCTAATTCTTTGTAATTTAAGCCTTTAAATTCAATTTTTTTAAACATGATTTCCTACCTCTAACCTAGCCCTTTCTGCTTGTCCATGATATAGATCTAAGCATGCTTAAAATCCTACTTTTGTTCATTCTCACCGCTTGCAGCGGGTATCGTTTTTCCCAGCAGGAAAATCCCTTATCCCAATATGGTATCAAGACACTTTCTGTACCCATGTTTTATAATTATTCAAATATACCAGAAATTCAAAGTGATTTTACTAGAGAGACTTACCGCCTACTCACCGGGTTTAGTGGTTTGAAATTAAAGAGCGGGTATCATTCTGATTCTGATGCCGTTTTAATTGGTATTTTAAAAACTCCTGAAAAAGTCACTGAAACGATAAGAGCTTCCAACTTACGACTTGCCCAGGATAAAGCGCGGAATGCGATTGGAAAGAACAGACAAAACTTTTATATTCCCGGTACCTCAGATATACGTCTCTATGTCCAAATCATAGTCATAAAAAAACCGACGGAACAAGAACTCGCCTTATTAAAATCAGGTATTGGTGATCAGATTCAAAGTAATTCAAAAATAATCTTTAATGATTTGGTACCACTAAGCACTCAATACACGAGAGAAGTTTTAGACAACGAAGGTGTTCAGGTTGTAGGAACTCAGAATTTCGGAGTACAGAGAAAGATTCTTAAAAATCTTGCCGAACAAGCGGCGATTAATGTGCGAGACATGATATTATATGCATTCTAAGTGGCAGATATGGGATTTTTTTTCTTCCTATAACCGGGATACTCTTAAGTCCTTTCAGGGTATTCTTGCTCTTAATACTTTTGATCCCATTTGTTTGAAATTTGTTAAGGATTATCTCACTCATGATTTAGGAGATAAAAAACTCCATTATAAAATGTCCTCAGAAGTTACAAAATCCTGGATTGAAGAGGAGTTTCAAACTTTAAGCCTTTTTGGAGACTCGGAGAGCTTCTTCATCCACCAGGCCAATGATCTGGAACCTCACTTGTTGGATCTATTATCTAAAAATGTTGTTCAGGGACGATTTGTTATTTTGAGTTTTGAAAATGAACAAAGTCTCTGGAAGAAATTAATTAAAGAAGGACAAATTTCAAGTCTCACAATCGAAGCTCCTCCCTTTTGGGAAGTAAACAAATTGTTGGATTTTGTGTGCAACTACCTGCGTCTTCCTTTGAGTTATAGTTCAAAAAGTTGGATATTAGAATCTTTAGAGAATAATTTGGGGTCTTTCTATAATTGCTGTTGCCTGATTAAGCTCAATCATCCTGAATCGAAGGAAGTTTCTGTTCAACAAGTTAAAGAACTCTTAACTCTTGAAAGACTTGATCATTTTCATATGGCCTTGTTGTTTTCCAGGAAAAAACGAGCACTTTTTTTTGATAATTTAATTAAGTTGGGTCACGACTTTGAAAAAATGAGAGCGTTTTTTTTATTCATGCAATCACATCTCATCAAGCTCTCAGATACAAGCTATTTGAATAAGAAGAGCAGGTTAACAAAGTATGATAAAGATCTTCAGTCCACTGCTCCGCTATGGATCCAGTCTGATTTGATGGTTGAAATTAAGCAGTTTAATGATTGGGAGATTTTATCTAAGAAAAAAAGTGAGAATCTCTGGACTGAACTTGCGAATGAACATTTAAGGTCGCTAGTATAAATGAGGCCCTGATATTTACCAGGACCTCAATTCTTACATAAACTATTCAGCACACGATTTGAAAGATTTTTTTATATCCTTGATGATCATATCCCTTTTACCCAGTTTTACAGATTTTTTCAACGATTTGATGTAGACGGTATACGGGGGCCTTAGTACTGACCAGTATCGGCTGGCGCCAGTCGTTGCGTTTTTTGCGAGGAATCCATCTTTCTTGACGAGAATAGACATGATTCCAAGTCCACATTCGATATTATTTCGTGGATTTTTTAGATCCTCTGCCACAGAAATATCATCACATCCATTTTTTTTATAAATGGGATACAAAGATCCATAGGATATTTGTAAAAGACCAGCACTCACGTTTCCGTTATTTTCTTTAAATGTTGTTCGAGGTTTTAAATCTGACTCATAACGGGCCATCGTTGCAATCAAGTTTGCGAAGAAATCTTCTTTCTCATCGCTGGATAAATTACTATATCGTGGGCAAAACTTTTTCATATCCTTAATGTCGGCATCCAGTAAACCAAAGTCTCTTGATTGAATAACTTCCTTTGCCATTAATTTGACTTGAGAGTAAGTCATGGCACTTGCACTGCCAGCGATTGAGGTCGCAAATAGAATAGTTGCAACTAATTTTTTCATATATTCTCCAGTATGATTTTTAAATAAATATATCCTTGAAAATAACACACAGATCTTGTGACTTGCTTTTTTTTGAAAGAATTACAACTTGTCGAAAGTGAGTGCTCAAATTATTGACAGAGAGGTGAGGTGTACAGATTTTGCTCAATTTCGTAATAATAATAAAAGCCGTCCTTTTTTATTAAATATGATGTCACGAGATTTTTATTCGGAAGTTTATTTGGATTAATTGATACCAAATGCAGGTGTCAATTTAGCACTCTTCGCTGGTGTCAAAAGTGACATCTCTTAACCAGGGGCCCGGTTCATTCCCATCATCTTTATAAGTAGTTAGATGCTTTTAAGAACCTATCGTATTGAAATCAAGAAAATGTATGGTTTTCATACAGTCGTGTAGAATCAGTTAACAGTTTCCATGCCTTGCCCTTCTAACCCCCCAATAAGTATGTGCTCACTCATGGCGCAGAATTTGCAAAGATTTCAGTAAAATAATCATAGGGAGTGATTTCATGAGGACATTGGGACTACTAATTATCCTTTCTTTTATTTCCCGCGATTTGCTGGCCCAGGAACAAATGGTTCTCAGGGTGAATGAGCAAGGCATACTAAAGATCCTTCAAATGGGCCTTCAGTATAATACTGCTACTAAAGAAAGTAGAACCGTCGTCATTCCTGAAAATATATATGAATTTACTATTCCGAGTTCAAAACTTCTTTCCAATCCCATCATCCCGGTTATTAACGAGATTAGTGACTTAAATCTAAACAAAGATTTGAAATTTTACATGTACACCTCTGATATCAAACTAGATGGTGATGTTGATGTCGATACTCTTAAAACAGAAATCTTTAATTCGAATGAAAATGGCTTTGATCTTCGTCTCTCTGTTGAATTACCACTGAT
>CAXNNO010000147.1:0-6223 GCA_964203555.1 Bacteriovoracales bacterium | reverse complement strand
CGGTGGTTTCCAGGGTGGCTACGCTGGTGGCATCGGCGGTGGTTATGACTTCAGTTCAAGCCAACAAGCAGCTAACAATGATCGCAGAATGCAACAACAAGGTACTTCTTTCCAAATGGGAATGGGGGGCATGGGTGGCGTTGGAGGCGGATATGGTTCTGCAGGATATTATCCAATGAATGCAGGCATTAGTCTGGGAGCTGGTTATGGCGGGGGCTACAGCGGTTGGTGATAAATGAATAAATGAAATTTGATAAAATAAAAAAGGGAGCACAGGCTCCCTTTTTTTATGAACGACTAAAAATTACAGTTCTTACTTATTATGAACAAGAGTCTTTATCTCATGGCGGAAAATGACTTCAATTTTGTCATCAACCACTTTTTCCACAATCCCCGGGCCAAATTTCACATGATCGATAATATCACCCTGCTGAAATTTATTATCCATAGCATAGGGGGTGGATTTCTTTTTTGTGTTCGACATTTTCTCCATCCATAAATCAGACACTGAAATAATTTTTGAAGGAGATCTTTCTGTCTTGCGCGTTCGTGTTTTATTTTGCTTGGAAGATGTTGAAGGATCTTTATAAGCATGAATAGTAAGACATGTATTACACTTTACTTTAGCAATGTGCTTGGTATCTTTCATAGCAACGATGGTATGACCAAGGTTAAGTTTACATTTTGTGCAATAAGAAAGCACATCCTTGCCTACCGTTAACTGGGACATATTTTTCCTTTTGATTTAAAATCAGAGAGTGACAACCAAGTTATTATACAGATTGTCTCTCTTAACGTAAAGCAAACTCACCTATGAAGAAGACCGACGAACTACTCGAGAAGGCAAACTCTCTACCTCAGGGGCCAGGATGCTACCTGATGATGGACAAGAATGGTCGGGTGATTTATGTTGGCAAGGCCAAGAAGTTAAAATCACGGGTAACAACTTATTTTAACAGGTCCGTCAAAGGGTACAAAACCAATTACATGGTCAGTCATGTTGATGATTTTGAATTCATTCTCACTCGATCTGATGCCGAGTCTTTTGTTTTGGAAAACAATCTCATTAAGGAACACTCCCCAAAATACAACATTCGTCTGAGGGACGACAAAAGTTACCCCTATCTCCAGGTCAATTGGAATGAGCCCTTTCCCAGGTTGGAATATGTGCGAAGGCCTAAGAAATCTAAAGATAAGGAACTCTTCGGTCCTTACCCGACGGGATCGAATATTTCCATGATCATGCGAGTCCTGACCAAATCCTTTGGCCTTCGTGATTGCAGTCTGACTGAGTTTAAGGGCAGGAAGACGCCTTGCCTTTTGCATCAGATGAAGCAATGTAGTGCACCCTGTGTGAAATTAATCTCAGACAAGGATTATGAAAACGACCTCAAAGATGCCATCGGATTTTTTCAGGGACCGACCAGAGCAAAACGAACTTTAGTTAAACTTCATGAAAAAATGCTCGCCTATGCTGACTCGGAGGAATTTGAAATGGCCGGAATTATCCGGGACCACATTCAGCTATTGGAAGAGTTTCTGAATAAAAGCTATGATCAAAAAGTAGAAAGTCTTCAAAGTGAAAAAAATATTGATGTCTGGTCTTACTACAACGGAGAGGAAGAAGTGGATATCTCCCTCTACATGATTCGCGCCGGACTACTTCTGGGCCAGAAGAATTTTCATTTCATCAAGGGAGAGTTGATCGAGGAGCTAAGTGATGAGATTCTGCAAAAAATCATGCAGTACTATTCTGATCCCGAAGAGATGAGTCCTGATATGGTTGTTTTGGATTTTGAAGAATCAGAGATCTCTGATGTCTCCGAGGCCTTAAAAACTATTTGTGAAATGAAAGTATTTTCAGGACATACAAAGAAGTATTCTCCCCTCATAGAAATGTGCCGGAAGCATGCAGAGGAATCTCAGAGAGTCAGAATTGCAAATGCCGATAGTGTTTACCTTGGACTTAATAAACTTAAGGAACTCCTCAATTTAAAAGAAAGGCCAAGAATTCTTGAATGCTACGACGTGGCGATATGGCAGGGAAGTTCTCCAACGGCTTCGCAAGTTGTTTTCGAGGAGGGTAAACCTAACAAAAAGAAATACCGCTACTACCACATGCAGATCAGACCAGAGGGAAATAATGATTTTGCCATGATGAGAGAAGTAATCTCCAGAAGACTGGATAATGGGAGTCTTCCCGATGTTCTGGTCGTTGATGGCGGAGTGGCCCAAGTTAATACCGTGACTGCTGTACTGAGGGAATTGGCGATTGATTTACCTGTGGTCGGTATCGCCAAGTCACGAGAGATATCCGGTTCATTTCAAGCAAAAGAAATTGATAGAACCGAAGAGCGTTTAATTATTCCCGGAAGAAGTAACCCTTATATTCTTACGAAGTGCCCTTCTTTGTTTAAAATTATTGTTTCAATGCGAGACGAGGCCCACCGGTTTTCCAGAAAGCTCCACCACAAGGCCGAATCAAAAAGAGTTCTGGCAACATGGCTTGATGAGATCAAAGGTTTAGGGGGAGAAACCAAGAAAAAGATTCTTTCACAATTATCGCTTTCAAAAAATGAGCTTAAGGCCTTTACGGTGAGTGATTTAATGAATTATTTTGGAATAAAAAATCCTCAAGCAAAAGCGCTGTGGACGCATTTACAAGAGGATAATCAGGTAAAAAAAGATTCAGTTTAAAACGTGGATGACCCGACGATTGCCGCAACCGCAATCCATACATCTGGCAGTCTCCTGAACTAAAAGGTTCTTATAGTCCGGCATATGGGATAGTAGCAGTTTAGAACCACACACATTGCATTCATCCATAGTTTTTTTCACCTGGACGGCATCCCCAAAATATTCTTCAAAACTTTCAAATTTAAAATCCAATTCAGTCATAGTATGTCCCTCACTTTCAGTTATCCTTTCGGACTTCAGGGTTTTGAAGTTTAAAAGATTTTAGAGCTAGGAAATAAGGTCCAGTCTGTGCTAGAAAAAGGTTATGGAATCCCTGTTTAAGCAAAAATTATTGGGCCTTCGGAAACCTCGAAATCCTCGCACCTTCGGCGAGGCTCTCCTGGGTGAGACAGAGTGGTTGAAAAGGGGCCAAATTCCATCGACAAAGCTTCTCGCAAAAGAGGTATTTTCAGAGAAAATGCAGGTGATCGAATCACTGGAGCGTTTTGCTCATGAAAAAATTGCTGAAAAAAAATCCAACATGCTCAAATTCGACGGCGGGGAAGTGCATGTGAAGACAGGACTTGAGTTTGAGGAGATTTATTCTTCCTCATCTCAAGAATCATTGAAGGCAGAATTATCGCTTGAACCCAGACTCCTGAATTTGGTCTTGTCTGACAAAGAACCCGGAAAAATTAAAATTCTCTTTGTGTCTGAAAAATTCCGCACATGGGACGATCTTTCGCCGGACCTCAGGTCAGGCTTTATTAATGAATTGATTGCTGGTTTCCCGATAAAGACTGCTGAACTATTTGAGCGCATGATTGGTGCAATGAAACTCGTGCCCTCGGAGGTCATCATTTATCCGGTAGAAGGAAGTGATGAAACTGATTACTCGGCCCAGGTGATGAGTATTGCCGCCTTCTATCGTCCTGAAGTGATCGTCACCCTTGGGGCCAAGGCGACTCATAAAATACTAAAGTCTAATGATCGGTTAACTCTTATTCATGGCCAGTTCTTTGTACGTCAATTCCCAGGCGGAGAAAGTTTTCATATCACCCCCTTATTTCATCCCAGCATTATCGAAACCAACCAGAATATGAAAAAAACTGCATGGGCAGATATGCAGAAAATCATGAAGCATCTCAAAAAAATTACTTAGTTTTCCCTTATTGTGTTTAAATAGTTGAGGGAATTTAATTTCCAAGGATAAGGGAATTAATGTTAAAAACAGGAAGTTTTGCGTTTATTTTGCTACTGTCAGTAAGTGTTCAATCTGCTGTTCCGTCTGTCAAAGTTTTGATTGCAAAGTCATTAAATAGTATCGTGGTTGAAGGCATTGACCTTCAAAATAAAATTCATACCCAAAAAAAGCTCCAGCAATATAGTGGTCGAAAAAAAATTTCATTCAATTGCAGAAGCCCCATGTTCGGAACGAGAAAAACGTTTTCTAAAAATCCACTCTTAATTGCTTCTTTAAGTTCTCCTACGGGACTTATTTCTTGGGGAAAAAATAAATATAAAGGTGAGCTGCATCTTCTGACAAACTCTGATCAGGAGAGTTGCGATCTCGTTAATCTCGTGCCGATGGAAGCCTACCTCACAACTCTTCTGGCCAAGGAAATGAATGGAACCTGGCCTGTTGAAGCCTTGAAGGCACAGGCGGTTGCGGCCAGAACTTATGCCTACGATAGAATAAAACGTGGGGTGGGTGAAGAAAGGGAAGATAAACTTTATCATATAGAGTCTTCCGAAAAAGACCAGGTCTCCGGAACCTATTTTGATATAACTAAAAATACACTCCAGGCCGCCAAAGAGACTCATGGAGAGATTCTGACCGGCCCCTCCGGAAAAATAACCCCCGCCTTTTTTCATTCAAAATGTGGTGGAAAAACTTTCAGGCCGGATCAGGTTTGGGGTGGAGTGGAAGAGGGATACCGCTCGGTCAACTGCACTTTTTGTCAAAGAACCGGAATGAAGGATTGGGAGTACCAGCTAAATGGGGATAAGCTCACTTCCATGGTTGATCGTGTCCTTAGGCGCCATTATAGTGATGAAATTCAAGGCTCAAGCATCCGACTCATGCCTGACTCGGTTCATAATTCGGAACTCCGTTTATATGTGGGAGACCGTTTACATATTATAAAAAAATCTTATCTTCGGAATCTTGCCGGACGAGAACTTTTGCCTTCTAATAATTTTACTATGCAAAAACGAAATAACCAATTTCTAGTTAATGGTCAGGGGTATGGACATGGGGTGGGTCTTTGCCAGCTGGGGGCATTGGAGCTTGCGAAAAGAGGATACGACTACCGTCAAATCCTTTCCTTTTATTTTCCCCGTCATAAGATGAGAAAAGTTTATTAAATCATGCACCTTTTTTTTTTAATTCTCATAACGACACTCAGTTTACATGCCAACGGAAAAGTGGTCTTGATTGATCCTGGCCATGGCGGTGAAGAGGTCGGTGCGGTTGGGTTTCTTGATCATGCCCGAAAAAGAAAAATTTTTGAAAAAGATTTATCCCTAAGGCTTTCACAAAAAATTAGAAATCATTTGAGCAGGAGCACCAGTGCCTATCTTACGAGAAGTCTGGATCGAAGTGTCACTCTACAAGAAAGGGCCGATCTTGCTGACCTTCTAAAGGCCGATTTGTTTTTGTCGGTGCATTTTAATTCATCCACCAATGTTAAAAGTCATGGATTTGAGCTTTATTACCTTGATAACAATTCCAATGTTGCCGCTCAGAAAGTTGAAAGAGCGGAAAATTTAAACCTAAAAGGGGAAGAACTCATTGTTAATCAAATCCTGATTGACTTAGTTGTCCAGCAAACGGTCGCACATTCAAGACAACTTGCCTCAGCTGTTCATCAAAGCGTTCGTCCAATTGTTAAAATGCATAAATTAGCAGATCGTGGGATTAAGCCAGGGCTTTTCTATGTCCTTGCCTTATCTAAGCGGCCGGGCCTTCTCATTGAGGCGGGTTTTGTATCCAATCAAAATGAACTTAATAAAATAAACGAAGAAAAATACCTCGAGGAGCTTGCTAAAGCTATCTCGGATGGTGTCCTGTCATTTATCAAAAATCAAAAATAAAAAAGCTTCTGTTTATTTTTTATCTACAGAAATTGAATTTGGTTCCTGCTGAGCTTCCACCATCGACCCACCGAAATTCTGCCGTACCCCCACCTGGGAATATGACCGTTGCGGCCGTCATGGGCTTAAACAGGCAGTTAGAATATGATCCCACTTTCACTCCGGTTAACTGACCTTGACCAGATGGAGAAAAAGAGCGTGGACACATGTATCCGACAAAGAGAGGAGGTTGATTGAGTGCCTGACCGACCAGAACCGCCACGTCTCCAAAGGAAGTCACTCCGACATAAACATCGTTCGGAGGAATGACTGTTGGAAAATTCAGCATCGGTACCTGGATAGGAATTCTCTGTCCGGCGTAGTTTTGATTGGCATAGGCGGTGACCCCTGAGAAACCACTACGGCAAGGATTTTGCTGGATGACCTCGTTCACACTCATGCCACCATAGCT
>CAXNNO010000146.1:0-6249 GCA_964203555.1 Bacteriovoracales bacterium | reverse complement strand
AGACAAGTTTGTTCAGGGGCCCACTTAAAACACTCCTGAGCTGATTGAGAAATACTCTGGAGAAGAAAAAGTGAATCTTTGAGTACTGATTTAGGGTAGATTTTTGTTCCGAATTTGATGGATCCTTTGAGCCCTGACCGGTCATATGCTGTTAATTGCCTCTCGATGGCAAGGGCCAGGTTCTGAAATTTAAGATCATCGGCAAATGCCAGGCTTTGGTGAAGACGCTTTGTCGGGGTGATCTCGGTTTGAGAAAAAAGATTACCTGAGACTAATAAAAGAATCGCCATCATTTTCTTCATCATAACCTTCCGTATAATTTTCGACATTTACAAGAGAGTAAGAGTTGAGAGACAAAACTGTCAAAGATTATTCCGGGGAGAGGGTCTTACCCATGAAAAGAATGGATGAACCGTGAAAAACTTCCACATGTTCGTAGATGAAACCAAGATTTTTGTAGAAAGATCTATTTTTTGAATCCACTCCGGTCATAATGTGTAAACCATGGATTTTTTTGTCCTTAAGGCTTTTCTCAAAAGCGAGAACGAGTTTTTTTCCAATCCCCTTCCCCCGGAACTCGTCATGGCAGTTAATATGAAGATGGGCCGGATAGTGAAGAAGATCTGGGCCAAAGATTTGAAGGTGAGGCTGAATCGCATAGAGTTGGTCATCATGAGAAACAGGTGAACCCACGACATACCCTGAAACTTTTCCATCATAAGCGACCCAGGCGAGCTCTGGGTAGTGACGAAGATAGAATCCAAGATATTTGTAAAAAAAGGATTCCTTCTCCTCAACATCATTAAAGTTTCTACGGGTTGAACTTGTAAAAAAGATCTCTTTCATCTCACCCAGGTACTGAGTCTCAAAGGGAATTATAATCGCTGACATAAATTCCATACCTGATATTTCGCCCTGAAAGGGGGATCAATGTGCTTCACATCTTTTACCGCTTCAAACCGATAGAGAAGAATCCATTCAGGAAGATATTCTTCAATCATTTCCAAAAGAGGAAGGTCAGAATTTTTCTGAAGAAGCTGTTTGGTTGTAAAATACCAGTCAAAAAGCTTTTCAAAATTCTCACGATTTCTCACCTCTTCAAACTCTCCATGAAAATTCTCCGGCAAAATCTTTTGAAAATCTCGGGAGGATTTCGCCCATCGTGCAAGTCTTTTAGATGAATCAGAACCTAACGAAAAATACCTTGCCCAGTTCTCAGAAGAAATATCGACCCACTCAAGAGCGATAATCCATGTTTCGTGTTTTCTGGGATCGCCGAGAACTTTTTTGATTTCAGGAACTTTCTGGGTAAAATTTTTCTCCAGCGGAACTTTCAACTCATTGTTTTTCTCCTGAACAAGGTAAGAGATGAAATTGATCGGATCTGCCGATTTTTTCATCTCACTCCAGATGTAGGCAGGGGTAATGCCTTCAAGGTGCATTCCCTCAAGAAGAACTTTCAGTTCAGGAGAAAAAGAAAATTTAAATTTATTAGCAAATCTGTGTGCCCTTAAAAATCTGACAGGATCTTTGGCAAAGTCCGGGCCCGCATAATGGAGAATTTTTTCACGAAGATGCCTAAGTCCCTCTAGGGGATCCAAAAAGGTGATGTCCTTTTGACTACTCAATCTTATGCCCATCGCGTTTATGGTAAAGTCTCTTCTCTTAACCGCCTCCTCAAAAGGAAGTTTCAGAATAAACTCGGCATCAAAATTCGAATGATCTTTGGCATTTTCCCGAAAGTGTTCAATCCTCGGGGGAGAGAATTCCAACTGATAGGAATCGACCTGAAGACGAATGATTTCATAAGGAAGAAAACTCAATTTACCGAATTGAGAAAGTTCTTTTCCCAGATCTTTCCATGCCCTCTTCTCAAAGGGTAAAACGTCATGGAAAAGCTCTATGTCCCAATCATAACCAAGATTTCCTGTGAGAAGAAAATCTCTCACGATACCACCAACCAAGGTTGGCATAAAACCAAGCCTCAGAAGATCGGCCAGTACGGGACGTAAAGCAGATGGAAGTTGGGATTCAAATTTCTTATGATCGAAATTCATCTCTCTATTATTCAAGACTTGAAAATCATTGGATATAAATTAATGAAAAAAACATACAAAGGGCCTTAGAGGTCTTTGGTTGCACTTAAGAGAAACTTATAAAGTTCCTTGATTTTATAGCTTTGGGCCTCATCAGCGTGAAAAGCAAATGAAACCTTATTGCTGAAAATTTCAAACTCATCACCAACGATCTTGAGCTTTGCCTTAAAGTGGGAACGCTTGAATACGTGCGTCGGAACGACTGCAATTCCCAGTCCCTCATTAACGGCCTGAAGCATTTGTCCAAATGAATTGACCACCAGGCGAGGTTTAATATTCCGGGGAACAACTCCAAATTTTCCACGGCACCAACGGTAAAAATTGGGATCATTATTTTCATAGAAAATAATGGGCAGAGATAGGATGTCTTTCAGGTCAGTGTCTTTTGTAATGTTAAATTTGTCTGAAAAAACAAGAGTCGTGTACTCGTCGTGCAGGATAAGTTTTTCTGCGAAAGCTGGAACAAGGTGATCCGGCATGATTAAACAATCTATTTCATGTTGCTCGAATTTTTTTACAATATTATCTGGAAAATCCATCGAAAGCCTGACCTCAAGCTCGGGAAAGCTCGACAAAAAATTAAGCATACTGCTAGAGAGCCAGGTCTTTCCGAGACCATAAAGAGAGCCCACATGGAGCTTCCCTTTGATCTCGTGGTTCTCAAGATGAATGTGCTCAATGGTCTCTTCTATTCTTTTGAAATACTGCTTCGCAACTCGTGCGAGCCTCATCCCATTTTCAGTTAACTTTACGGATTTTCCCTGGCGAGTGATAACCGGAAAACCAACTTTGGATTCAATGTTTTTTAATGCCTGTGAAACTGCGGATTGAGTCACATTCAATTCCTCAGCGGCCTTGGAAATACTTTCGTTGTGAGACAGGGCAATTAGCACCTGCAGCATGGATGTTTCTATCATAAGTCATGCTAATACATGGTATTAGATCTACTGTAAACAAAAAAGGCCCGGGCATAACCCGGGCCTCGATTTTGTCTAAATAGGAATCAAGAATTATTCTGCACGTTCAGCAAGTTTCTCTTTACGAGCAACGATCACTTTTTCCTGAACATGAGATGGACACGGCTCGTACTTGGCAAATTCCATCGAGTAACCAGCTTTACCAGCTGTACCCGAACGAAGAACTGTTGCGTAACCGAACATTTCTGAAAGAGGAACGTGTGCATTAATGACAGCATCTCCTGACTCAGTTGTTTCAGATCCAAGAATCACACCACGACGAGAAGATAAATCTCCAATAACAAAACCTTGATAGTCTTGAGGAGTTTCAACTTCCACTTTCATAATTGGCTCAAGAAGGATCGGGTTTGCATTCTTAATGGCATCTCTCATCGCCATACGTGCAGCGATCCTGAAGGCCATATCTGACGAATCGACGTCATGATACTGACCATCTTGAAGGAATGCCTCGACGTCAATAACCGGGAATGCAGCAAGAGGACCCTTGTTCATAACATCACCGAATCCACGGTCACAAGAAGGGATGAATTCGTTTGGAATAACACCACCCTTGATCTCGTTGACGAAGCGATAAACCTGATCTTCTCTTTCTTTTCTGTCAACAGCAAGAGGTCTGATCTTTCCGGCAACTTTTGCAAATTGTCCAGATCCACCCGTTTGCTTCTTATGAGTGTACTCAAGTTTAGCTTCTCCGCGAATTGTTTCACGGTAGTTAACCTGTGGAGCACCGATTTCAACTTCAGCTTTGTATTCACGCTTAAGACGCTCAACGTAGATTTCAAGGTGAAGTTCACCCATACCTGAAATCCGAGTTTCACCTGATTCTTCATCTGTAAAGAGGTGAAACGTTGGATCTTCTTTAATGAAGCGCTGAAGACCCTTTGACATACGAGATTGCATTTCTTTGTCTTTAGCTTTGATAGAAAGCTCGATGACCGGAATAGGCACGTGCATACCTTCACATGAAAGATGCTCTACATTCCCGTCCTCGGCGACAAAAGTGTCCCCTGAAGCACAATCCACGCCGATCATAGAGATGATATCTCCAGCCGATGCTGAATCAATATTCTCCCTATCGTTAGCATGCATACGCACGATACGACCTATGCGGACTCTCTTCTTAGTACGTGTGTTTAAAAGAGTGTCACCCTTATTGAGTGTTCCCTGATAAATACGCGTATATGTTAACTGACCGAACTGTTCGTCAGTAATTTTGAAGGCCATACAAACAAGCGGCTTGTCATATTCAGGCAAGAGGTCGATTTTCTGACCTGTTTTAGAATCAATCGCCTTTGGTTTTTCACAAGAAATCGGAGAAGGTAAATATCTTGCAACTGCATTGAGAAGAAGTTGAACACCTTTGTTTTTGAAAGCTGAACCCAGGAACACAGGTGTAAATTTAAGAGCGTTCACTCCGATTCTTACTGCGTTATGGATCGCTTCTTCAGTGACTTCCTTGCCCTCAATGATGTCTTCCATCATCTTGTCATCGAAAGCCGAGATTGTATCAAGCATCTCTTCGCGAGCTTTATGGGCCTGATCGACTAGTTCAGCTGGAATCGCCTCTTCACGAACATTTTCTCCGTTATCACCATCGAAGAAAAAAGCCTTCATCGTAATAAGGTCGATACATCCGATATAGTTTTCTTCTGAACCAATTGGAAGCTGCATGAGAACAGCATTATGGTTAAGTTTCTCTCTAAGTGCTTTAACCCCATTATAAGGGTTGGCGCCCATGCGATCCATTTTGTTAAGGAATGCAAGACGAGGGACACGGTAACGCTTCATCTGACGGTCAACTGTGATCGACTGAGATTGAACGCCTGCAACAGAGCAAATGACAAGAATGGCACCATCAAGAACGCGAAGTGAGCGCTCAACTTCAACAGTGAAATCCACATGTCCGGGAGTATCGATGAGGTTAACTTTGATCGACTTCTGATCCCCTTCAGCGAATGTGATGCCTTTTTCAGCTATCCCCGTCCATTCAACTGTCGTTGCAGCAGAAGTAATTGTAATACCTTTTTCACGCTCAAGCTCCATGTGATCCATGGTCGCTCCAGCGCCGCCGCCCTTAACGTCTTCAATTTTGTGAATTTTGTCACAATAGAACAAAATACGCTCAGAAAGAGTTGTCTTACCAGAGTCGATGTGGGCCGAGATACCTATGTTTCTCGTTTTCGCCAAATTTTTGTCGATCATTTGCACTCCAAAAGATATTTTGATAGAAAATTTTAACCTGCATCATAATGAAGGGAGGTGCTTTCGTCAATTCCTTTCCCTGACTCGTGACCTCTTTTTGCTAGTTGCCAAAGACTGATTTTTAAAGGAAATTCTGCTTATGTCAGGAAAAAAAGATCTCGATAAATCGACGCTATACGAAGCAGTAAAAACCCTGGTGGAGTCTCCGTCAAAGCACATCCATTTGGGCCAGCAAAAGCTCTTCACCCTCTTCAGCATCGCTTTTCAGTACATTCTCTTTCGATCCACCAAGCATCCCGGGCACTACATCATTCGAATTGAAGATCCCTTTTTAGCTGAAAAACTTGCCAGAAAGGCCAAAGATGAAACGACTCGTAAATTTATGGGTCGTCTTATGATGCCGAGAAGGCTGGCCTACGGTAACTCAACGTTTCACCTAGACTACTTTCCTCTGGCGACCTGGGGCACAACAAAAGATCTTCCTCAAGCTAAAATTCAGGGTGCTATTATCGTGAAAAACACCTCTCATAATCCCCTGATAGATGAATCGGACTTCAGACATGTCCCGGAAGACGAGCAGGCGATTGGTCTTTTTGGAAAAAGCTACTACCTAACCTCCCTTATGGGAATTGCACCCACGACAGTCACGATTGCTTTTGATGAAGAGTTTGATGGCCTGGAAAAAATCAAATTTAATTTCATCGATGATAAAGAAAAATTGTTCGATGGAGTAACAGTGACTGAAGATGTTGATCTAGAGGATTAGGCAGGCCTTACGATCCCCTCATCATATTCCAGCTCAGTGAGTCTTCCCTCACGATCCCATTCCTTCCAGTGACCATGCCTCAAATCGGAAACATACTGGCCTTTGCCCTTCAAATTCCCATTTGTAAAATAAAAAGACCATTCATCATTTTTGACACCATCTAAATAATGGCCTTCAGCAAAGAGGGCGCCGGTTTCATAATAGTGAG
>CAXNNO010000145.1:0-6296 GCA_964203555.1 Bacteriovoracales bacterium | reverse complement strand
TGTGACTTGACTCTCCTGTCATAGGTCATAGTCATATAGCTTTCAATAACGTCCCCATGAGTACCATTCCAATCTTCCTGATCGACTTCAAAAAGTGGCAAGAGGACAAGAAGGTGGCCAAGATAGCGTTCAAGATTTTTCGCAGAGATGAGACGTTCGACTTCATAATTATTATTTGAATCTACATCGCGATAGCGGATTCTTCCCTTCTCCTCAATGCGGCTAAAGTTTCGCACAGGCAGATGCAAGGGAATTTCATCGAGGGAGTTCGGGCCAGCAAGATGAATGAACGCCGCAAGTGAACTTTTGTAAGTATCTCGCTCAAAAGCAAATAGATTGGCCCGATCATTTGAAGCAAAGATGCCTAGTACTGGATTTTCATCAACCGAGGTTCCACCAAAAGCAGAATAGAGTGCTCCCTGACAGTTTGAGAAGGCCTGAGGGTCGGCCTTAAGCAAACGTTTGATATCGGTCAACCGCTTAAAACTATCCTGAAATTTATATCGAATGACATCAAGATGATTGATGCTATCGAAAGATTCGCTTTCAAAACTAAAATTTTTCCAGTCTGATCGCAATTGAAACCGAATCATGCGTTCACAGGCGCGAAGTTCTTTATTAAGAACGGCTTTTTCAATCTCGAGACTTACAAGTTGATAATCACGAAGCTCTGCAAGTGCCATCATCTCTCGCTGATGATACTGATCAACCATGAGAGCAAGCTCCTTGAGCATCTTCATGGTTTCAAACTGCATATCCATCATGAGTTTTTGATTTTTTAAAACTAAGTCAAGTTTTTTGCTGATTTCAGCAAGTTGAGTGGAGTCAGCCAGTTTTCCCACTCCAAGTAGAGATGAACCTGGACCAGACCCTAAGAAGCTGACTGCACCTAGAAATCCTCCGGTGGCAAACCCCGCCATCACACCTTGAGCAATCTGGACTGTGGCCGAGACTTTCTGTGCCTTTTCCATAGCACTGCTAATCTCCTTGGGGAGCTTTACTCCGAGTACGTTGGCCATGTTCTGAGTGGCACTCAGAATGTTATTTAAGTTATTGGAAAGGTTTCCAGCGGCATCAATAGTTTTTTTAATGCTGGCATTGATCTCGACTTGCTTACTTAGAATGCTTTGGTTCTGACCATCAGGAAGACCATCTTTTCCGAGAATGAGTTTTCGATAGATAAAATCATTGATATTTTTAGCATCGGGGTTTGCCTGACTTTCTCCTGCAGTTTTCGCTCTCTTGGCCAGGTCGGATAAATGCTTCTTCGAACCAGCAAGGCCATCTTTAAGATCTTCAAAGTTTTTAGCCGTATCAGAAAAATGCTGATCGAGAGCTTTACCGAGGGTGTAGAGCTCTTTTCCTTTCTCGTAAAGCTCACGAGTATTTGCAACTAGGGAGCGAATCTTTGCCAAGTTTGGATCGTCTTGGAAGGCAGTGTAGATGCCATTTGCAACAAGTCCCGACATTAATACAATATATTGCTCTTTTTCATTGAGTCCGGAACTAAGGTAGAACTTATCCAGCTTCTGCAAGATTGGTGTAAAACTGGAGATTTTTTTAATCCCCTCGATTTCTGTAAGTTGTCCATAAGACGAAAGCTCAGCAATGGCTTCAGGATCACTCACCTTAAGATCGGCCAGAATTTCATTGGCCAGCTCCTTTGTCAGGGAAGCCGCGCGAGTGTTAAAGTTATTGATAATGTCATCCAGCGCCTGACTCTTCAAATAGCTTATAGTCGAGACTGCGAGCATATCCTCGAAGTTAATCGAGACTGAAAGTTCAGGTGAGTCAATTAAGAAATAATTTTGGGGGATATCATCGGATATAAAGTTCAGACCGTTATGAAGGTATCGTTGACGTAAAAATTCATTTTGCCTTTGAACCTGATTCAAGATCTCATTAACCTCTTCTCGTGAAAGTCCATTTACAAGCTCGGCCAAAAGCTTACGATCGTCTGGAGATAGCGTTTTCAAAAGAAATTGAGCAAGTGCTATATTCGGAGTCTCAGAATTCAACAGTCTCCGAATATCTTCGATGTCACCCTTTGAATTTTTATCTATTTCAAGGCGAGTCCCTACAGGAGTAGGCCGTTCAATAATTTTTTCAACTGTTTTCGAACACGATGTTGCTAAAAGGCAAGCACTAAGGATGAGTGGGATTGTTTTCATTTGAGTACTCCTTAAGGAATGACCAGTCTGAGATAAAAGACTTCAAATTATCTACGAGTCTGACCTGAGACTCTAAAGAAGTGCCAGATTCTCCCTGAGCTCCTTTCCCCCCATTGTCACCTTTTGGCCCCTGAGGACCATCGGGAAATGTAAGTCTTCTGGAGGACACTTCTAAAGAGGCCATCATTGAACAACGTAGACAACCTATTCCAGGTCTATCTGGTGGTTCAATTATGGCGGTCGATCCTATTCCACCCGGAGCTCCCACACTTCCTTCTCCACCTTCTCCCCCTGGCCCACCATTTCCGGGAAAATAAAGGACTTTCATATCCATGAATGAAAACGTAGAGACTTTAAGTTTAAAGCTTCCAGTGTCTCCACCATTTAGACCTGGGAAACCCGTAAAACCCGGGACTCCTTTTTTTCCTGACCTTCCTTCGCAACCTTTTTCGTTAATACTTTCTACAAATTTACACATACCATCAGTATTAGGATCACGTGGAAAGATCGTGGGATTTTTGGCAGGAATATTCATTTGTCTTCCACCATCTTTTCCTCTTAACTCAACCATAAGATTACCGACCGCACGATCAGCGTTCACAACAATGATTGCTCCACTAGCACCACTCATCCCATCCGGAGTCTCTGAAGCTTCGTCATCTGTAAATGTTACTATTTTGCCGTTAAAAGAGACGAGTTGATTAACCTTTAGTCGACGAAAGCCGCTTCCAGCTCTCCAGACTGCATCCTGATCAATCAGGAGGGAGTCAAATGCAACGATTTCTCCAAAACTCTCGAGAGTCTGGTGACCTGAAACAATGTGACTTCTTAAAAAAGTAAAACTCTTTTCTTCACCGGCCACACCTTCGTTAGCAAACCGGCAGTGATAAGTCATAAGACTCTTGTCGAATCGATCAAAGGAAACAGGAATCGATACTTCTGATTGCCGGGGAGTTAACACGACTAAAAGTGGTTCATTGATGAGTCCATCCTTTCGACAGCTAATATCTAGCCAACGAAAATTTTTGTTATGGACTTTAAACTTGAGTACATGATTATTAATGTTAGATCTGAATTCATCGATGTTTTGCAAGTCAGGAAGAATTTCTACCAGGCGCTCCGACGAAGCCATTAAGCTTAGCGGACCAATATCGACCCGCTCCTCACCACTTCGAAGATTGATCGGCTCCTTTTCGGAAACGGATTCTGGAGATTGACCTTCAGTTTCTCCTCCACAAGCAACCGCAAGGCCCATCAATAGTGAAATCTGCAATAGTCGAATGAACATAAAAAACTCCCCTATTTTAAACGATCGTAGAGAGCTTTAGGTTGAACATCAATGTGCCATGTAAAATTTAGTCGGTGAGAAGAGTCGATATGAATAAAATATGCCTCTATCCCGTCGTGAGCATTCTTCGGGGTGACGAAGCCGGAGGCGTAGTCAACAATCCCCTTGGGAGTACCAAATTTTAAAAGAAACTGTTTGACGTAAAAATCAGACGGCATTTTTTATTTTAAATCCAACACTTCCTTAAGTTAATTTCAGTATTCTTCTTTTTGTTTCAGCAAAAAGCATCTTTTATTAATAATTCTAATGTCTCGAATGAGTTCGATGAGAAGTTCAATCGGTATTACGAAACAAATTTAAGACTGTGATCTGCCCGATGAAGACTCGCATAATCATGATGTGTGCGACGGAAAATTTTATTTAGGCTCAGATCCTGTTTTTTGCTTAAGTTGGTGCTTATCTTTTTGGGTATCGTATGTCCCTTTAACGAAGTTTTTTCAACGTGAAAACTTATGAATTTCATCCAAAGCAATAAGCTTCTCTTCATCCGACCAGTCTCGAGCAAGGATCATTTTCCTATGATCGAGATCGTCCCAATTGAAATAAGAACCTCATGGAACTATTTTGACTTGCAGGTCAAAAAAAGCCCTCATGAAAATGTGGTTCCAGAAGGTTACTACACATTCTGAACAAACTTCTAGATTTCGACTTTTAGCTCCTAACCATTCATGGTAGGTTTTCTGAATACTCATAAAGGAAATCATTATTTTCAAAAAATTTATTCTTCTATTCATCTTGTTTCTTTTCTCTTGCACACATCTCTCTCAAGACGGATTAACCAATTCTTTAAAGTCTCAATTTGGGTTTTCATCTTATTCAAAAATGCCAGGAGAATCGTCGAAAACTCAAGATGGCACAGAGACAAAGAACCTACCCGATGGAACGACCATTGTGAAAAGTCCAGGTAGTAACCATGGACCAACTTTAGAAATCCAACCTCCCAAAGATAATCCCAAATATCCTGATGATGGGATAAGGGTAAAAGTGAGGTATCTATGAACAAATCAGATAAAAACCAGATCATATGTGAGTATTGGGAAACACCTGTGATTGAAAGCGAAAGCTTATGGCTTTACCGCCAGCTTTTTACTAGCAATAATAATTATTTTTTCTTCAATAAAGATTCTGATGGTCCCGAAGATCCCATTTATATCCTAACCATTCGTGGTGGTGATACTTTCAAAATATCTGCTGAAGGGGAAAGTACTAATCGAATTCATGAACTTATAAAAAATAAACCTCCGTATCATATAAAGTATCCGAAAACATTTAAAGTTTGGAGTTCACCATTGGCCATCGAAGTCTGCCGTGGCCTAGCCATTCCAAAAGAAGAATATGAACAAATGGAAAAATATCAATACATCGTTTTGGCCCAAAATGAGACTATTGAATTTGTGACCTTTGACCCACCGAAATGGGAGATGCATCAAAATATCTTATTAGATGATCTAGTCATGCAGTATCTTAGAAAAGATTCTTTGGACTAACCCAAGCCACTGATTTTATCTGACTGCTTATGCCGCATTCTTAATACTAAGATCGACCGTAAGCTTAAGTGCAGAGGCCAACCTGATTAATCGCTCTAAGGAAACACTCAAAAGGCTTCCATTCAAAATTCCTGAAATCACGGTTCTTGATAAACCCGAAATCTCCGCCAATTCGGCAGCCGAAAGTCCTTTCGATTCAGTTTCTTGAATAATTCTCTTTTTGAGTTTGGTTTTCATCTTAGAGATACCAATTCGATCTGGGGAAACTCCCAAATCTTTCCCTAGTTCATCAATACTTTTATATCTTTTCGCCTTCATACAAACCTCTTTATCGTTTGAACGGATACCTCAATATTCTTTTGAGGTGTTTTATTCGTTTTCTTTTGAAAACCATGAATGAGATAAATTGCGTCACCTTTTTTATAAAATAAATGACTCGGTATATTCCCGAACGCTCTTTAAATCGAAGCTCAAGCACCCCTGCTCCCATTCCCTCCATTTTCCGAGAAATAGGCATCTAATAACCCCTCTCTGACCTTTAGAGGAAATTCGTCTATTTCCTTTTTGCATTGAGGTAAAACGACTATATCTATTAAAACTTTCTCCTTAAAAATTGTCTCATTTTTGTGACAAAGATTCAACTGTTTTGTAAATTGACCAGACCATGCTCTGGTCGTGTTCTGGTATGTCGTCTATATATGGTGAAAAGGGATGAAACATACTGAAAAGAAGCTTAAAATCTTGTTATCGTTCCTAAGATATTAATATTGAAAAACTAAATTGCGCCTGTCGGCTATCCCCTTGGGGAAGTACAGATCAGAATGAGGGGCTTTTTTTATGCCAAAATTTTAAACAAAAAAATCTAATCGTACCAATACGCCAATATCCAGAATGGACCTGACACCTCAAAATTGCTCAAAAAATTTGGCATGACTCAAAAGGATCTCCTGAGTTACACCGCCGGTGCCGCAGGTAGAATTCATAAATCATTTATCAGTCATAGCGGGACCTCAGGGGTTAAGCCTCATGACCATTAACGAACTCAAAGAAATTAAAATTATCCAAAACGGATTCTGACAAATTTCACCCTCTCATCTTCATGACTAATGCATGTCTCTAACCCGTCGTGAGCATGCCGCAGGCAATGCCTGTAACAGTCTCCCTTAATAAAACATGGTCTGAACCAGGTGAAGGCCTTTGCGCCCGTGAGATCATGGAAGAAAATGATACTCAGCTTAAGTTCCTCGGATATTTTATTTTTCCAGTGCTCCTTTTCTTTGGCGGATAATT
>CAXNNO010000144.1:0-6361 GCA_964203555.1 Bacteriovoracales bacterium | reverse complement strand
GCCAATTTAGCCCCTCATCAAGGATACCCAGAGAGAGATCATAAGTAGAATCGATAAATAGGTATTTCAATTTTTAAAATAGTCTCGTTATGTCATTGAAGAGAGCAACAAAAATCAGGAAGAAAAGAATCGAAATACCAAATTTTTGTGCAATTTCTAATTTGCGTCTTGATAAAGGACCACCATTAATCGTTTCAAAAACAAGGAACATGATATGTCCCCCGTCTAACACGGGAATGGGAAACAAATTTATGACTCCCAAATTTATACTTATAATTGCCATTAGTCGAAAAAACATCGATAGGCTGATGTTAAATGAGTCACTGGCAACCTTACCGATTGCAAGAGGTCCGCCAATATTGTTGAGCGAAACTTCTCTGGTGATTAGTTTTTTGTATCCGCCGAAAGTCTTTATCACTCCATCCCAAGTACGAGTAAAAGCACCGGCAATCGCCATTCCAAAATTATCCGCCTTGGCCAGAATCAGTTTAGGCTGAACGTACTCAACCGAGCTTTCGATACCGATAATTTTTGTTTTTTTCTTATCGATTTCTTTTACTTCAGGTGTGAGAGTCTTTTTAACAATACTTCCACCGGACAAGACTTCTACTTTAATTTCCGCCCCATCTGAAATGGTCTGAAGATTTTGCCGAAGTTCTTCAAAGTTTTTAAGACGAACACCCTCAATACTATAAAGAATGTCACCCTTCTTGATACCTGCCTTGTCGGCGGGTGATGCTATCACAACATTTTTAACTGCCAGGTCCACCGGGAAAAAGTCCAGGGCCGCCATTATATCAATTAAAGACTGACCTTTTTTAGCAAAGATTTCAGACTCAGATGACTCATCTATTAGAATCTTACCTTCTTTATCAACTGCCTTGTAGAGATAGGCCTTGTCTTGGAAATTCGAATTAATTTCTTCAATCGAAATCGCAATATCCTTTGGTTTTTGCTGAAGACTAACGATGTATTTCTCGCCGCTCCTGTTAACAAAGACGGGCTTTTTCATCAAAGAAACAATTTCAATAAACTGATTTATGAAAGGCTCCAGCTCCATGTTAATAGGTATCTCAACACTTTTTTCATTTCTTTTGACGATGATCTTTTCGACAATAGATCCCTTAATATTGAGATCATCAAAACTTAAAATCTTTTCATCATTGATTCCCGTCAGAATATCACCGCTTTTGACGCCTTTTTGATAAAGGACGGACTTTTCAGAAACAACTCCAATCTTCGTTTCAGGAACTTTTTCACCGCCGGCCAGAAGACCGACATAGAGAAAATAGGCGAGAAGAAGATTGGCAAGGGGACCACCGAAAACGATCCAAAAACGGGCAAACTTACTCTTATGATTAAAAGCGACCTGCTTCTCTTCTTCAGATAAGGTAACTTCCGAAAAAGGGTCATCTCCAAACATTTTAACATATCCACCGAGTGGTATAATCGATAGAGCGTATTCAGTTCCCTTGTGGACATATTTCAATATCTTTGGACCAAATCCAATTGAAAAAACCTCTACCCTGACACCAAATAATCGGGCAAAGAAGAAATGTCCCAATTCATGAAAGAAAATCAGTGGTCCCAAAAATATGATAAAAATGAGAATTTTTTCAAACATAAGTTAATCCTTAACGGAAATTTGCCATTAAATAATAGGCATAAAAAGGTGCTACAAACATCAGGCTATCCACTCTATCATAAACTCCACCATGGCCGGGGATGAGAGTGGAGCTATCTTTTATTTCAAATTGTCTTTTAAGTTTTGACTGGGCCAAGTCTCCAACCTGAGAACAGCATGCTATCAGGATAAAGAAGAAAATGGTATTCGCATTAATAGTTGCAATGAAATAGTGCCAATAAAGACTTGTTGCAATGACTGAGAAAAAAACACCACCAATTAAACCCTCAATCGTTTTCTTGGGACTCACGGCCTCCCAAAGTTTGTGTTTACCAAATTTCTTGCCTGTAAAGTAGGCGGCGGTATCAACCATGAAATTAAGAATAATCAAACCTATAAAAAAGATAAGCCAATTATCGAAATGAATGATGTAGGCAATGCAGATCATGGGAATGACCACGAACAGCCCGGCCCCCCATGAGGTTGCCTTAAATATTCTTAAGAGTGTATCTGATTTTTTATAAATAATAAAAAGATAGAGTAATAGAAATATATCAAGAACAATTCCGGCATAAATCCAGAAACTGAACGAAGAAAAAGAGAAATGAAGGAAATTGAAATAAGAATAAGAGCCTAGAAAAAAACTCTGAGCAACAAGATAGCGAATTGAAAATCTATCCTGATCATAAAAATTAGTGATCAATTCATCAATTATCAAAATACCAATTATGCCCACAGCAATCAAGCTTGCTTTTTGTCCAAGATAGAGACAAAGGCTGAGTAAGGCAACAAGAACAATTCCTGACAAAATACGGGTTTTGTTGTTCGACATCAGTTTGTGACTCCTTCAATATAAGCTGATTTGTTTGATTCAGCTTTTCCCATTGAATCATCTAAATCTCCCTGACATGTTATGTTTCCAAATCTTCGCTCCCTGCTCGAAACGTGCTCGATGATTTTCTTAAACTCACTTGTGGTAAAGTTCGGCCACTTGGTCGGTGTAAAGTACATTTCGGCGTAAGCCATTTGCCATAGAAGAAAGTTTGATATTCTTTGCTCTCCACCGGTCCTGATCATAAGATCAACATCACCGACGTCGGGACGATACATAAGAGCGTTAAGATCTGTTTCGGTCATCATTCTTTCGGGATTCTTATGAAAAAAACAATTTACCGCCCTCAGTATTTCCGCTCTTCCGCCATAATTAAATGCAAAGGTCAGCTTTAGGCCGGTAGCATCTTTTGAAAGATATTCCATTTCTTTAATGAGATTAACTGTTTCGGATGGAAGACTTTCAATTTCACCAATAACTTTAAAATTTATATTATTTAGAAGGATTCTTGCTTTCTCTTTAACCAGGAATTTTTTAAGAAGCTTAAAAAGAGTAGATACCTCGTCAAGCGGTCTAGACCAGTTCTCAGTCGAAAAAGCATATAAGGTTAAGGCATCAAGTCCAAAATCATCGGCCGCTTTTACGATATCTGATACTACTGCTGAACCTCTGACATGACCCCATATTCTCGGGCGAAAGCGCTTATTCGCCCAACGTCCGTTTCCATCCATAATAATGGCTACATGTTTGATTGAAGACATAAAGACCCTAAACGGTTAATAACTCTTTTTCTTTCGCATCTACGACTTTATCCACTTCTTTAATGTAGTTATCAGTAATTTTCTGAATTTCATCCTGAATTTTTTTAGCTTCATCCTCAGAAACTTTTTTATCTTTTTCCGCCACTTTTACTTTTTCATTCTGATCACGACGCACATTACGAATGGCAACTTTTGCATCCTCACCCAATTTCTTAACATCTTTTACAAATGCTTTACGCTTGTCTTCAGTTAAGGCAGGAAAAGAAATGCGAATAAAATTTCCATCATTGCCGGGAGTAAGGCCGATGTTGGCCGCCAAAATAGATTTTTCAATCGCAGGAATAGCTGATTTATCAAAAGGCTGAATTTGAAGCAACCTTGCTTCCGGAGTTGAGATCTGCCCCAGATTTTTAACCGGAGTAGGTGTGCCATAATAGTCGGCCATTATACCATCGAGTACAGCAGCTGTTGCTCGCCCGGTTCGAACTTTTGACATTTGCGTCTGAAGCGACTTAATCGCTTTGTTCATATGATCATCAAGCATAGGCTTTAACTCTTTCATCATAAACTAATCTCCTTTAACTTTTTTTAGTAACAACGGTCCCAATTTTTTCACCATTAACAACTCTGGCAATATTTCCACTTTCAAACATATTGAAAACGACAATATCCATGTCATTATCCATACAAAGGGATATGGCAGTGGAATCCATTACTTTTAAATCTTTATTTAAAACTTCAATGTAAGAAAGTTTTTCAAATTTTTTAGCATCTTTATGCTTCATAGGATCTTTGTCATAGATTCCGTCTACCTTGGTTGCCTTCATAATCAGATCGGCGTGAATTTCGTTTGCACGAAGAGCCGCAGTTGTATCAGTAGTAAAGTAAGGGTTACCAGTTCCTGCTGCAAAAATTACCACTCGTTTTTTTTCAAGATGTCTAACGGCCCGACGACGGATATAAGGCTCCGCAACCTCCTGCATAGCAATCGCGGAGAGAACTCTTGTGTAGACATCCTGTCTTTCAAGAGCATCTTGCAGTGCCAGTGAATTGATGACTGTAGCCATCATGCCCATGTAGTCAGAAGTAGCACGATCCATGCCCAAAGTAGCACCGGCCACTCCTCGGTGAATGTTTCCACCACCAACGACGATTGCGATTTCACAACCTGTTTGATGAAGGGCCTTGATTTCGGAGCTGATTTTTGCAAGAACCTCTCCTGAAATACCCGAACCTTGATCACCAGCAAGAGCTTCACCTGAGAGTTTGATCAACACGCGATTATATTTCATGGCACCCTTTAAATGGAAAAGGGGACTTAAAGTCCCCTTTTCTTAAATCTTGTTTGGGATTAGTTTTTCCCTGTAAGCTTGGCTATTTCTTCGGCAAAGTTTTCTGTCTTCTTCTCAATTCCTTCGCCAAGATTTAATTTGATAAATTTGGTTACTTTAATTGAGGCACCAGTTTCTTTAGATACTTTATCGATAAGGTTGACAACAGTAATGTCAGTATCCTTAACAAAAGACTGCTCATAAAGACAAACGTCTGAAGCAAGTTTTGCAAGTTTACCTTTAACAATATTTGGAATCATTGCCTCTGGTTTACCTTGTTCTTTTAGTTGAGCTGCATAGACCTCAGCTTCTCTGGCCTTGTAGGTCTCATCGATTTCATTTGCATTGAGAAATTTTGGATCTGCAGCAGCAATTTGCATACAAAGATCTTTTACAAGATCCCTGAATGTTTCATTGCTATTAATGTCTTTGTCAGTTTCAACACGTGTAAGAACACCAATTTTGCCAGAATGAACGTATGAACCAATCATTCCGTTTCCTTCCAATTTCATCATCTCTACACGACGAAGATCAATTTTCTCACCAATCTTAATTGTGAGTTCAGAAATGTTATCCTGAATTGTAAGACCATTTGCAGTCTTCGCAGCAAGAAGCTCTTCGACTGTGTTGATGTTTGCATCAACTGCCACGTTGGCAGCGGTATCTGCAAATGCCCTGAAGGCATCGTTTTTTGCAACGAAATCAGTTTCACTGTTTACTTCTACAAGAGAAGCAATTTTTCCCTTAACGACAGCGGCA
This sequence comes from Bacteriovoracales bacterium, assembly GCA_964203555.1. GTDB lineage: Bacteria > Bdellovibrionota > Bacteriovoracia > Bacteriovoracales > Bacteriovoracaceae > Peredibacter. The sequence continues at coordinate 1,054 of CAXNNO010000144.1, read as the reverse complement.
AGCATACCCTCTGCAGCAACACGTGATTGCTTTTTTGCAGCGGCAGCAAGGCCCTTGGCGCGAAGAAAATCAACGGCTTTTTGAAAATCACCGGTCTCATCTAAAGCTTTTTTACAATCCATCATTCCTGCGCCAGTTGTCTCGCGAAGGTTTTTTACATCATTAGCTGTATATGCCATGGTATTGGTCCTTTATTGTAAGAAAATTATTAAACGTCTTCTTCGCCCTGAAGATCGATATCCTTCTCATACTTGGCAAGGATTTCGGTTTCAAGATCAAGATCACGATTCTGATCATCTCCAGCATCTTTACGAGCTTTAGATCCACCTTCAACAATAGCGTTTGAGAAATAATCTAAGAAGAGAGTGATTGATTTAAGAGCATCATCATTACCAGGAACAACGTATTCGATACCAGTAGGATCGCAGTTCGTATCAGTAATAGCTACGACAGGGATACCAAGAACATTGGCCTCTTTAACTGCAATGTGCTCATTGTTTGGATCAATGATAAAGATCGCTCCTGGAAGCTTTCTCATATTCTTGATACCACCAAGAGTTTTTTCAAGCTTCACTACTTCTTTTTCAACGTTAGACTGCTCTTTCTTAGTAAGAAGCTTGTAGTCTCCGTTCTCTTTCATTTTTTCAACTTTACGGATTTTATCAATTGAAAGAGAAATCGTTTTATAGTTCGTGAGCATTCCACCCAACCAACGAGAAGTTACATGGAAAGCTCCACAATCTTCTGCTGTTTTTTTTACCATATCTGCAGCTTGTCTTTTTGTACCAACAAAAAGAACTGATTTTCCAGCAGCAGTTGTCTTCTTCAAAAACTCGTAAGCTTTTTCTGCCATTGGAAGAGTTTGCTGAAGATCAATGATGTAAATTCCATTACGTTCACCATAAACGTACTTCTTCATCTTTGGATTCCACTTGTGTGTTTGGTGACCGAAGTGGGCGCCGGCCTCAAGCAATTGCTTGACGTTCAATTTAGACATGAAAACTCCTTGGTGGTTTTATCGAATCACTTTTAGCCATTACATTAATGGACCAAC
>CAXNNO010000143.1:0-6385 GCA_964203555.1 Bacteriovoracales bacterium | reverse complement strand
GTTCGATTTTTCTAAACTCGTTGAAAATGAATTCACTGCCAACACGACTTTTTTTGATGAGCTCCACCCCCAAAACCTGTATTATGATAAGGGAATGGAGCAACTTGGAATGGTGATCAGAAGTATTCTAAAACTTTAGGAAGAACATGGATCTAATATTTGGGCCGCATGAAATCATTTGTCGAGAAGGTGACGTCTCTTCAGATATGTATTTTATTAAAGAGGGGCATCTCCTCATTTGTATGGTTCAAGGAACTCAAGTCAAGGCCCTCGGAAGGATCGAAGCTGGCGAATTTATTGGAGAACTATCTTTTTTTGATCAACTACCCCGCGCCTCAACAATAGTTGCCTTGGAAAGAAGTGTGCTGATTCAAATTTCAAGAGAAGATGTTGTTGAACATCTTCCGTTTTGGTTTATTGAAGTCGGGAAAAATTTAACTAAAAAAATCAGGAACATGGACAAGATCGTTCAAACATCAAACTTCAAAAAAATTGGTTCAGAAGATCAAAGGCCCCTTACTATGGACGAGCAGAGAGTCATTCTTGCCAATATTAATAAGCAATAACATTCATTAATTCGCTCACATTGGCCCCGAAGCGGGAGACTTTTGTCCCTCTTTGGTGTCACTTTACGTAGCACTATGTCATAATGAGAGTCATCCAGGGCCTATCCTGTGGCATCAAACTCGCAACAACCATGCTTAAGAAGAGATCCTGGACAACACGGAGGTTGACCATGAAAACACACATATTCTTAGCACTTATGGCCTTGATTGTTTCTGCTTGCTCCTCGGGAAGGGACTTTGTGGGGACCGAGAGTGATGCTCAAAGCGACCAGGAATTCCTGCATGTCCAGATGATTGATGCTCAAGCATCTAGAATTCGCTAAAAAAAGTACCCACTCGGGAAAAACTGTTTTTTAACTCGTGACTTTTATCTTATATTGCGAGTTATAAAAAATTAAGTATTTCCCGGGGGGATTAAGAGTTGAAAACTCCATCACAAAACTCGACACGATTTCATAATCTTGACTCTATAAAAGAGTGGAATATCTCCGATGCCGACGAGACATACCAGGTCAGCCGTTGGGGTGAAGGCTACTTTTCAGTCAATGACAAAGGGGATCTTTGTGTCAATCCAACCCAGACCAAAAATGGGCCCGTGATCAATATGATGGAAATCATCGAGGAGATGAAGAATAAAAATATTCCATTTCCCGCGGTGATTCGTTTTCATGACATTCTTCGCTCTCAAGTTGCCAATCTTAACAAGACCTTTCGCTCTCTTATCGAAGAGGCAAAATTTACGGGATCGTATTTTGGTGTTTATCCCATTAAGGTCAATCAGATGCGAGAGGTGGTCGAAGAGATTGTTGATGCCGGCGCACCGTTCAACTACGGTTTAGAAGCAGGTTCCAAGCCAGAACTTATTGCTGCCCTCGCAATGAATACCAACCAAAATTCGCTTACTGTCGTTAACGGCTACAAGGATATGGATCTTCTTCGCCTCGCTCTCCTTGGCATTCAACTCAATCGTAAAGTGATCGTCGTGATTGAAAAATACTCTGAACTGCTCGACATCATGAAGCTTTCTCAGGAGATTGGGGTTGAGCCGATGATTGGCCTAAGGGCAAAAATTGCGACCAAATCCTCAGGCAAATGGGCGAGCTCCGGCGGGGACTATGCCAAGTTTGGTCTCACGATTACTGAAATCCTTCAGGCCGTTAAGTATATGAAATCGATTGATAAGGTTCATTGTCTTAAGCTTTTTCACTTTCATATCGGCTCCCAGATACCGGATTTAAGAACCATCAAAGACTCCATCTCTGAGGGCGCCCGGATTTATGCCAAATTGTATAAAGAGGGAGCAAAGCTGGAATATTTCGACGTAGGAGGCGGGGTCGGAGTTAACTATGACGGAACTCGCTCAAATTCACCAAGCTCTATCAATTATACCACTCGTGATTATGTCGCCGATGTCGTGTACATCCTGAAGCAGGTTTGCGATCTCGAGGATGTTCCCCATCCCAACCTTGTTTCAGAATCCGGACGTGCCATTACCGCTCATCACTCGTGTGTAATAACGAATGTTTTTGGAGCTCTCGAAATTGGATCTGATGACTTTAATACGGATAAAGTGATTAATGAAAATATTTTAGTCACCAATATTCGCGAACTCTCCCAAGAGCTGACTGAGAAGAACTATCAGGACGTCTATAACGATGCGACCAAACTAAAAGAAGAATCCATCTCCGCTTTCAAATTCGGCATTTTAAGCCTGGATGAAAGAGCGAAGCTTGAAACTTTATATTGGAAAATATGTAGAAAGATCGTCCAGTTCGCTTCCCTTGATGAGTATGCACCGGATGAAATTCTTCAGCTGAAAAACCAGATGGCCTCTCAATACATGTGTAACTTCTCTGTTTTCCAGTCAGCTCCGGATACCTGGGCGATTGGACAAATTCTTCCGGTAATGCCGATCCATAAATTGAATCAAAAACCCACTGAACTCTGTACCTTAGTGGACATCACTTGTGACTCCGACGGCAAGCTGGATACGTTTTTATCAGCAGATGGTCCGACTAACACTGTACCGATGCATAAGCTCAATGGTGATGATTATTATATCGGTCTCTTTATGACCGGCGCCTATCAGGATATTATGGGCGATAATCATAACTGCTTCGGTCGCCTGAACGAAGTGCACATTTTCTGTGACGATGATGATCCGACAGATTTCTATATAGAAGAAGTTATCGATGGAAATAAAGCATCGCAAGTTCTATCAACTCTTCAATACAATCCAGAGACCATGGCCCAGACTATGAAGGCCTCGATAGATACCCAAGTCAAACGCGGTAAGATTCGCCCTCGTGATGGCGTGGGTCTAACCGACTTTTATGAAAGTTGTTTAAAGAGTTATACTTATTTAAAAAAATAGCAGGTAAGAGACATCCTCTTACCTGCTATTACTTTTAAAAAAAAGAAAAACCTCAGCGCTCAGAAAAAGAGTGAAAGAGGAATAGTACGTCCACACAAGAAAAACCAGTAACGACCCGGCAGCTCCGTAGATGGAAGCTGTAGCGACGTTTTTGAAGTAAAATCCGAGAAGTGATTTTCCCAACATAAAAAAGACAGATGAAAGGAGGGACATTTTAAACGCATCTTTTTTGAGAGGTCTGAAAGTTGGTGAAAAATAATGAATCCCCCAAAACATAATGACGTAAATAATGACATTTAAGACAATGGCGATTTTTTCGTAGTGAATGCTTGAAAAAACCAAATGAATAATTCCGGGAAGGGAACTCGAAATAATAAGAAAGACTCCTGACAAAAAAACAAAAAGCATCGCCAAGAGTTTACCCAGAATGGTTCCCCTGATCGATCTTCTTTGTCTTTGTTCAAGGTATCCGTAAATAACATCAAATGAATAGCGTAGCTGAACAAAAACTACGGAACAGGTTAAAAGAAGAACAAAAAATCCAATCATGCCCGAGATCGAGCTGATGCTCATTCCCTGATTCACGTTCGTAAAAATGATCTTGAAAAGATCCCCCACTTGCGGTGAGAAATGAAATGCCATCAGGATAATCCTCTGCTGAATATCCTTTCCAACGAGTGCTGCCGTCCCAAGAATAATCAAAAGGAAGGGAGCGATTGCTACGGCAGAATAAAAGGAAATCGAGGACGAAAGAACAAAGAGATTGTCCTTATCTATTTTTCTGAAAAAACTCTTAAACTCCGCCCTGGGAATGTGTTTGATCAGTTCCATTTTCACCCATCTTTAAATACTGTTCTTTATAAACGACATAAGAACGGTAGTGATTTGAAATGCGCTCAATTTCTTCAGGTGTCAGAGGTCTGTCCACTTGAGCGGGACGGCCTTTGATCATACTCCCGGGGGGAAATTTTTTATTGGGAGTCACCATCGATCCGGCAGCGACGAGGCAATGATCCCCGATTTCAGCGCCATCTAAAACAATTGCTCCCATGCCGATCAGGCAACCGTTCCCAATTTTACAACCATGAAGGATGACACTGTGGCCAAGAGAGGTATTCTCCCCGATCGAGAGAGAATTTTTTTCGGTCACATGAAGCATGCAAAGGTCTTGAATATTTGTATTTGATCCGATCTTAATAAAGTTCACATCAGCACGAATGACAGAATTAAACCAAACATTAACATGATCACCTAAATGCACCCTTCCTATGATTTTAGAACCATCGGCGGCGAATACTCTTTTTCCAACGACAGGGGTAAAATCAAAATAATTAGAGTAGATCATCAATTGCCTTTTAAAATAGCAAGAACGCTCGTATTTTGTGGAAAAAAATGCGGGCCAAGAATTTTTATTCTGCCGCCTTGTTTAATCACTTCGCCGGCGAGTTCATTGAGAATATCTACGGAGGTTTTACCGGCCCTTTTGTGAATGGTAAACTCGCCTGTATCGGAATCAATTGTTCCCCAAATTTTCTGCTCACTTGGAATAACAAGTTGAATAACCCTACCATCAAATATCGCTCTGATAACCTCACCCAGGTCACTCAGAATATGGCGAGACTTAATCATTCTTTTAAGTCTCTCTTTAAGTTGTGCCGAATAATAATCTGTAACCGCGTATCGAAATCTCTCACACCTGGCCAGGATTTCCATACAGCTCTTTTCGTAGAAATCTTCATAAAAACTTGTAATCACACCTGCTGACTCGTCCAGGTAGCGTAAAAAAATATTTTTCATTTCATCCAGACCGGTAATCACGACGGGCAGGGATTCATAAAGAATCATATCTTTAATCTTCTGGGCAATGGTTTTAAGAGCAAGAATCGTCTTATAGGGGACAAGACCAAGATACTGGGGTGCATAGACCCTTCCCTCACCATCGTTAAAATTCTTAGGCAGCTCATCAAATTCATACTGCTGAATAATTTCGATGTGCTGAAAATCGGCCCGGTATATTTTGATATCATAAAGAGAAATATTCACAAGTAAAAATTCCGGGTTTACAAATAGTTCCTCCAGTACGGGACGTACATGGAAGGTATGTCCTAACATGTAATAGGGGGAAACAGTCTTTTGCAATATAATGTAGCCTTGAATATTTTTAGAAAAAAAGAAACCATGAGATTTATCAGGATGACTCTTAAGAATTTTTTTAATATTGGAATGATTCTTCACAATCAGATTTGTAAGATAATCGTCGTCCCTGATTTTTAATTGTAAAACCAGATCAGTAAAAAATAACTCAAAATTTTTCAAATCTTCCGGAGTTTTTATAGGCGCCTGAAAAAAACTAAGAGTATTAGACTTTTCGTGAAAAAATAACTCGTTAAGTTTAATAGGTTTCACTGATTTTGACCCTCATGGCCATTAGATTATTACCCTCGAAGGATTCTTCTCATTATAGCCTTGCAAACAGTTTCATGATAGCGTTTTAAGCTATGAATAAAGACCAGGTTGCTTTTGGTATTGATATAGGTGGAACAAACACTAAGGTGGGCCTGTTCAATCATTCGGGAACGCTCCTAAGCTACATGATTCACCCCACCGCAAAACAAGACGGGCCCCTACGCTTTGTTGAGCAATTAGCTCAAGAATGTGATCAAATTCTTTTTAAAGAAGTTGGAATCCACTTGGGGGATCCAAGGCTGGTGGGTGTTGGTGTCGGTGCACCAATGGCCAACTATTTTTCCGGCCGCGTGGAAAATGCCCCAAATCTCGGTTGGAAGAATGTCCCTCTGAAAGATTTTTTTGCAGAAAAATTTAAGACGAACGCCGTGATTGAAAATGATGCCAATCTGGCCGCAGTGGGAGAGAAAAAATGGGGTGCAGGTAAAGACCTGACTGATTTCATCCTTATCACTCTAGGGACTGGCGTAGGGGCCGGACTGATTCTTGATGGTAAGCTTTATCGCGGCCACCAGGGACTTGGAGCAGAGGGCGGTCACATCATTATTCCGCATGAAAAAAAACGCCTGTGTTCCTGTGGGGGTCTTAATCATCTTGAAAGCTATCTCTCGGCTAAAGGAATTAAACAAACAATCTCAGAACTCATTCAGGAAGAATGGACAATTGAAAAGCTTGGAAACGAATTCAAGAACAGCAATGATAAAGCGACACTGATTATCAACGCCATTGCTGAGGAGTTAGCAACTGGTTTTGTGACGATGGCAGTTTTATTCGGACCTCAGGCCTTTATTATTGGTGGCGGGGTCTCTAAACTTGGTCATGCCTTTAATGAGGTCGTCTTAAAAAAATTTGATGAACTCGTTCATTACTCCTTAAAAGGAAAAGTTAAAATAATAACTGCGAATCTTTCCTCCGATAAAGGGGCCATCTACGGTGGGGCCGCTCATATTATAGATGAGGTTTTTAACTCATGATGATC
>CAXNNO010000142.1:0-6417 GCA_964203555.1 Bacteriovoracales bacterium | reverse complement strand
CCTTCTTCTGAATTCATCAGTTTCATGATGACATTAATCAAATCATCAACGTAACAAAAAGATCGTGTCTGAGATCCATCGCCGTAGATGGTAATGTCATTGCCCGCCAAGGCCTGCATAATAAAATTACTTACCACTCGCCCATCATTAGGCTGCATGCGAGGACCAAAAGTATTAAAAATTCTTCCAACTTTTATACTGACTTTGTGCTGCCTGTGATAATCAAAGAAAAGAGTTTCAGCACATCTTTTCCCCTCATCATAACAACTTCGGATTCCAATGGGATTTACTTTGCCCCAGTAATCTTCTCTTTGTGGATGAACTTCAGGATCACCATAAACTTCGCTGGTTGAGGCCTGAAAGATTCTGGCCTTGGTTCTTTTAGCAAGACCCAACATATTGATGGCCCCGTGAACACTAGTCTTTGTGGTTTGTACGGGATCAAACTGATAGTGAACAGGAGATGCTGGGCAGGCCAGATTATAAATCTGATCCACTTCTACAAAATACGGAAAGGTCACATCGTGTCTGACAAACTCAAAATATGGATTATTTAACAGATGGACGATGTTCTTTTTCTGACCGGTAAAAAGATTATCAAGACAGATAACTTCGTGACCAGTTTCTAGAAGTCTCTCACAAAGGTGAGAACCAAGAAAACCTGCGCCACCAGTAACTAATGTCTTTATCTTCTTCATAGAAAGAGCCTTTTTAGATAGAATGAAATTGTTAAGAATTATTCCATAAGTTTTAGCTTTTGCCGACAAATTGGTGACTCTTAAAGCCCGAGCAAAACTGACAACAATTGTTAAAGATTGAGTATTATGAAAATTCTCGTTTTATGTTCTGACAACCCGTCTCCCCCCATAAACGGTACCCGCATCCGTCATTTTCACCTATGGCCAACAGTCAGAGAACAGGGTCATGAGGTCAAACTTTTAAGTCTAACAAGACGTGTTCAGGACTTAAAACTCAGCGACGATAAAATTGAATTCTTTGCTTTTACGCGTAAAAACATCTTTTTACGGATCTGGATGAGATTTTTCCATTCCTATCATGAATGGCCAGTTTCAGAGTCGCTGGAATCAAGAGTTCATACTCTCATTGCAGATTGGAAACCAGACGTCATTCATGCTGATGAGCTTCGCATGGGAAGATATTTGCCTAAGAGAAACGAGAAGAATTCAAACGTCCTTTTTTCATTGTGCGTGCATAATGTGGAAAGTGAGCTTATTAAAAGAACTCTGGCTTCTCCTTTTCCATTCGCTAAAATATTTTTCAATAAAATTTATCAGTTCACTTTGAAAAAATTTGAAAAGAAAATATTTTCACGGTCTGATATCAGATTCACTTATTCCGAAGTGGATAAAAATATTTATGAAAATCTTTATCCCGAATTTAAATTTCATGTTTCATCTAATGGGGTCAACCAAATTGAATTAAGCGATACAGAAGTAATAGTTCCGTCACCAAAGGAAGTGCTCTTTCTAGGATCATTAAGTTATTTACCCAATATGGAAGGGCTCTTTTGGTTTTTAGATCACGTCTATCCAAGAATTAAAGATAAAGTTCGACTTACAGTAGCGGGATCAAGTCCGGCCCAAGAAGTAAAAGATAGACTCAATGAACATAAAATAACCTTGCATGATACTCCCCTTGATCTCAGACCCATTTATCTTTCCACTTCCATTTTACTTGTACCTCTTTTGAGTGGATCAGGAACCCGGGGTAAGATTCTCGAAGCCCTCATGTATTCAAGAGCAGTCCTTACAACTTCAATTGGTGTTGAAGGGCTACATTTAGGTGAAGGCGAGGGAATTATTGTAGCTGATGGAGCAGAAAATTACGTAAAGAGTATTGAAGCATGGGTAGCTCTAAATCAGGATGAGAGACAACATCTTGTGAATCAGGGAAGAAGTGCCGTGATAAAGTCCTACACTTGGAAGAGTGTGGGCAATGAACTTTTAAAACAATGGGCCGAGTTTAAGAAATAACTTGAACATCTCCAAGAGAACTCTCTTCTTTATTCAAGAATTCAGTCATATCCTGCAAAAGTTGTTTAAGCTTCTCTAAGAATTTCTTTGGATCGTTCTTATAATCATTGCTGTATCTTAGGGTTTTAATTCCAACTGATAAGATACCGTGATGCTGCTCAAGCGCATTAAAATCAAAAGCTTGCGAAATTTCGTGAATGTTTTCAATCTTAATAGCAGCAAGCTGAGTATTGAATCCCTCTTTAATTTCTTTGCGCTCATTATCAATGGCGACTCGGTAAATCTGATGATCTGAATGTATCGGCGGTAAATCTTTTTTCTGAATCATCGCTAAATAGCGCAGGCTCAAAAGCCATTTGGCATAAGTTTGGCCCCCGCCCAAAAGTGGCTCAAGGATTGGTAGCTGATCATAAATAGCGGTTTGATAGATTTCAATATCCTTAAACTTTCCAATATTCTCAGGCAAGTGGTTCAATACTGTTTCACATGATTTAAAGACAGCTTCAATCAGATCATCGCTCATTTCATTAAATTGAATCATAAAACTTCCTTCTACATTGGAAAAATCACTCAAAGGAAGTTGTGAACCATTAAAAATGAAAACACTTGGCTTCAGACTTAAATCGGCCAATGATTTCAAATAGAGATCGTCAGTTATCACTAATGAAACCTGATCTAAGAGACAGAATTTAGCTTCATCCCGGCAGCTAATAAGGTGAATTTCACCTTGAAATTGATCACGCAAGCGGTTTATTAAAAAACTATCTTCTTCTGTATTACTACTTAAAAGAACAGGAAGAAATCTCTCGTCCTCTCTTAAACGGCCAAAAAGATCAATAAGGAAATTGATATGAACTAAATCACCCATTTTCTTAATGGAAGTATCAATTAAAACAAGGCCAATTTTTCCATTTTCAATTTTAAGTAAATTAATCTTACTCACAAATGCTGCGGAACCTTTATTTTTCCAATCAATGCCAAGTGGTGCTTGATCGTAAACTTTGATGACATTTTTATAAATGTAAGAAAAATGAAAATAATTACTATATTCATCTGGCATGCTGGTTAAAAGATAGGAAGGAAAATTACTATGCTTAAGATTAACCAAGTCCCCTTGAAAATGAGGGCCAACGACTTCCTGACTTTTTAAAAAGTACGTAAAATAGGCACCTAGTAAATTTGAGGAAAGATTTACAACCGTATCCCAACTAGTATGAAGCACAGGAGCCAGAAAGTTTCTTATTTCACGCTCAGTTGTATCATTTGAACTTTTTCGAGTAGTCTCAAAAAATTTATCGGTATCAAGGTAATGGATATTTTCAAATAATCCCAAAGATTCCAAGGCCTGATTTTGATCAGAAATAATAAGAGTAATTTTAAGAAGTTTATTGGACTTAAGCATAGCGGCAGCAAGACCTGCTACGTAGACACTTCGAAAGTTTCGATCAATATTAATTATCAGAATTTTTTTCATTTTTTACCGCTTTCGCTCATTATATCACCTTTTCAAAAAATCCAGATAGGTGTTGAAGACTTTGTGCGCCATTGCATCCCAAGTAAACTTTTCGGCGCGCTTATACCCCTTTCTAATGAGATCTTCCCTCAGATCTTTATCAAGGTGCAATTTCATTAATTGAGCTTTAAGAGCTTGAGAATCTTTGGCAGGAAAAAAAAGAGCGACGCCATCAGCAATCTCTTTAAACACTTCGATATCCGAGCATATGATAGGGCAACCAAGTCCCATACCCTCAACCAAAGGAAGACCAAATCCTTCCTCTAAAGAAGGAAAAATCAAGGCTTCAGCATTTTCATATAATTCAGTCAGCTCCCTATCAGTCACAAACCCTGTTGAATAAAAAACAGATGAATGGTTCTTAAGTAATTCACGCACTTCAGATGTCGCAGAATTGAGACTTCCCACAATCTTGAGTTTGGCCTCAGAAGATGATTCAGCAGAGAATTCAAGGAAAGCACGGAGCATGGTGATAATATTTTTTCTTTCTTCGAGGCCACCGACATACAAAAAAAACATCTCGTCATCATGAGTTTTTTTCAAAGGTTTAAGATTCGCCCCGTTGTAGGCGACAGTTATTGAATCAAGGGAAAGTCCCATATGCTGATGAATTTTCTTTTTAGCATCTTCACTCACAGAGAAGAAGTGTTTGGATCTTTTAAGTAAGAAAAGTTCAATTTGGTAATTTAAATAACCCCATATTCCTCTTAGTCCCATTCCCAATTTGACTCTGGCATTATGGGTAAAGTGATCATGAATAGTAGTAAAAATAGGAATTCTAGAGAGAGGAAAAAATGGGACACCTAAATTATTTGTGGAATGAAATAGATCTAGCTGATCATTTTTTACATCTCTGCCTAATCTAAATAGATCCCAAAATATTTTAGGAGACAGAGATTTGTCACGAATCTTTGCATAGGGTAACTCCTGAGCATAATACGGAGAAATCTTTTGATAAGAATAAATAAAAAATTCTACATCCGGATGCTGCTTATGAATATGCTTGATCAATTCAAGAGTATGCCGGCCTAAGCCTCGGATTTGATCTTGGCAAAATGGACGTCCATTAAATCCAATCCTCAAGAGAATCTCCTAGAAAATTTTTCCCAAAGTCCTCTGATGCGACCAAGAAAGAGTTTTTTCTCTTCTTCATTAAACAAAACTATAAAAAGAAAAGAGGCCAAAACGCCAAAAAGCATAATTCCACTAAGAATGAAAGTAATCCAGTTAAGTGAATGAAATTTCCATGGTGAATAGTGATAGAGAACAACGCAGAGAATTCCAATTAGCCCAGGAAGGGCAAATGAAGACAAAAGTCGAGTCTCTGCAATTTTAAAATTTTTAAGCATAAGCTTGGGATAAAACCAAAGTGGGACTAGTATGTAACTCAAAAGTGTTCCTGCAATGGGTCCAATTCCACCCCATAATTTAGTAAAAGTAATACTCGCGATCACATTCACTACAGCCTGAATCCAAATCATGCGGGTGATTTCGGCGGGTTTGCCTAAAACCGTCATAGTGAATTGCCAGAAACTAAAAAGTGTCCAAAAAAAGGCATTCGCTGAAGCAAGTAAGGTCAGGGTGTTTGTTTCCATCAAATAGCTATCACCAACCCAAAGCCCAATGAAAGTTTGATTAAGGATACAGACAGGAACAAGAGAGGCTATGGACATGCATGAAAGGATCTTAGTTACTTCTAAAATCCTCTTTTCGAAAAGACCATTATTAATTTCACGATCATGATAAAGGGAGCTTAATGATGCCCAAGAGGCAAGACCAATGCTTTGAAGTTGACCTTGAACAATCTGAACTACTCTCTGACCCAAAAATACTTTTGTAACTGTCACTGGACCGATAAAAAATACGATGATGAGTTGATCGCAGTTTTGAGACAATTTTTCTGCAAGACCATTAAAGAACTGCGGCTTCTGATAGCGTACAATTTGTTTTCCGAACTCTTCATCTTTTTCTTTTGTGGGTTTGATCTTGAGTTTTGATACGTACCTAAAGAGAATGGCGCCAATAATCCCCGAGAGCATCACGGCCATCCCTTGGGATTTTAATTTCCACCCAAGGTTCGCAAAAAAGAGTCCAAAGATAATGAAAAATAAATTTTGAAAGAATACCACCAAGTTGACTAGATCTCCGCGGTTACTAGAATCGAGATATGCCTTATAAATGAGAGTGGGCATCAACGCCACTGTACTTAAAATCATGAGATAAGTGAGATAGAGATCCCAGTCAGATTCATTATTCCAAGAAGTCATTTTTTTTAAAAAAGGAAGAAACATAAGACCAATGAGAAGTGATAAAAGAGTTACTTTGAAATAGCGTCGCCAGCCTTCTGAAATAATCCTTTCGAGTTTTTGAGAATCCTTATTTTTTATGACTACAAACAAGCAGGTCATCAAACTTGCATAAAGACCCATTTCTAAGATGCTCAAATAATTCACAACTTCGGTGAGAACTTTAAAAGTTCCAAAATCGGCGGGACCAATGAGTCTGAGCAACACTGGGGTCATAATAAACGTAAGGGCCATTAGCCCTATACTTTTAAGAATAGAGGTGACGAAATTTAAAAAAGACCGCTTCGTTAGTTCACTCAAAAAAGCCTTCTACCCATAGAGTTATTTGATCAGACATTATCATTTGGTATCTTCTCGTAATTAATTATAAAATAGAGTTAGATAATTAAAAATAGAGAATACCAAGATATGCACCTCGCAGTCATAATTCCTACATGGCAAAGACTCGTAAAGCTCAAAGCCTGTTTAGAGAGTCTCGAAAATCAAACTACTTTACCTGATCTGGTTCTGATCACAGTCAGAAATGAGGATTTAGACACCTTGGCGTTTTTAAAACCATGGTCTGCACTAACACCTTTAAAAACTCAGCTAGTTTTACTGGATA
>CAXNNO010000141.1:0-6434 GCA_964203555.1 Bacteriovoracales bacterium | reverse complement strand
ACCTTCGCCAGTGGTTCAGGGCACTCAAGATGCACCCGAACTGTTTTAATTACTGGATTATAAGAAATGCGGTAGTTACTTAAAAAATATTTTTCATCCAGCTTTTCGGAAATCATTTTTTCTTTAACGTCTTTCAAAGATTGGTTTTTCTCAAACTCTTTCATGAGAATTAAAGTCAGCATGCTGGAGGATTTAGTAGGACACTCCCCGAAGAAGGTCCAATAATTGATATTTTTCTGAGTAAAATGATCAGGCACACCGGCATGGCCGCCAATAGTTTTAAGGATCAGGAATAATACTAAAAGAAATCTCAACATGGTTTAATGATAGGGGATTTTCACTTCCAATTCAAATTCAATTCCGTAGAAGTGATCCATGTTAGATTTTATGATATTCACCAGAGCTTGAAATTCATCCCAACTTGAGTGACCACTGTTTTCAATAAAGTTAGCATGCTTAGGACTGACCCTGAGTCCTCCCACGGAAAGCCCCTTGAGCCCCATGAGATCAATTAAACGTCCCGCCTGAAGTTCCCTCCGTGGATTTTTAAAAACGCAGCCACAATTTCGGGTGGCAAGGGGTTGAGTTTTTTTACGGTATTCCAGATAGTCTTTAATTTTTTGAGAAATGGCTGGATCAATTCCCTGATGGATAAGAGTTGCGCCAACAATAACTTCTCCCGCTTGAACAAAGTGATTATGACGATAAGAAAAACTTCCAGACTCGATAATCTCCTCACGAAGAAGGCCTTCTTTTGTCACCAGAAAAACTTTTTTCACCAAGGCACCGATCTCGCCTAAGTTTGTTCCCGCATTCATAAAAATTGCACCGCCCAAAGAGGCGGGAATACCCGTAAAGACCTCCCACCCTTTTAGCCCAAACCTAACGGCGTGAGCGGTGAGATGATTAATCCCCAACGAAGCGGGTAGTTCATATTCCTCTAGCACTTGATTGAGATAGTCCTGATCAAAATTAAAATTTAGATAAAGAACAATATCTTCACAATGAGAAGGAAGAATCTGATTCGCCCCCCAGCCAATCACGAGGTAATTTTTATTATGCTGACACAGGATCGGTAGAAGTATTTGTAAGGCTTCAGTGGATCTGACTTCAACTAGGTCACCTCGGGAAGCGAGTCGCATTGTCGTATACGCTGTCAAATCATAATCAACATGAAAATCCAGATCTGGGATATGAGAAATATCTTTTTCTAAGCTCATAGGATTTTAACGATCTCTCTGATTTTCTTTGAGATGGCACCCGCACCGAGTGTCACAAAAACGGTTCCTGTTGATTTTTTTTCAAGCAAAAGACTTTTCATATCATCGAGCGAGGACAGGAAATGGACATTTTTCCCGGAGGATTTCATTTCTCTCACCAGGGCCTCGGAGGATATTCCATCAATGGGCCTTTCTGAGGCGGAGTAGATTGGAGTAAAATAAACTTCGTCAGCTCCATCAAAGCATTCCTGAAACTCTTTCCAAAAATTCTGAGTTCGACTAAAGCGGTGTGGTTCAAAGACCACACACAGTGGTCGCCTCTCGACTTTTTTTAAAGTTGAAATAGTTGCTCTGACTTCTGTCGGGTGATGACCGTAATCATCAATGATTAAAAAATTATCTTTTTCAAAGAGCTTTTCAAGCCGTCTTCCCACGCCCTGAAAATTGAGCAAACCTTTCGCAATGACATCCCACTTAAGATCGGCTTCATGAGAAATAGCAATAGCAGCGAGAGTGTTCGAGATGTTGTGTAAACCCATCAGGTGAGTTTTAACTCGTAAAACCTTATCACCACTATGGTAGAGATCGAATTCCGTCCCCGAAGCCGATAGTTCCACATTTCTTGCTACGTACTGAACGACATCATTTTCCAGATCAATTCCATACCAGACAATCGGACGCTTAACTTTGGATTTAATTCCCAAAGAAGTTGCATCATTGGCATTCATGGCAATTCTTCCGTAAAAAGGAAGCTTATTAACAAACTCAATAAAGGCTTCCACAATTTTTTCTTTCGAACCGTAGTGATCCAGGTGATCATCGTCAATATTGGTTACGGCCGCCATGATCGGACTCAGTAAAAGAAAGGACCCATCGGATTCATCGGCTTCTGCTATTAAAAAATCTCCATCACCTTTTTTGGCATTTCCCCCAAGATTTCTCACAATACCGCCAATAATGTAAGAGGCATCAAGGCTTGCTTCCTGAAAGATGGTGGCAATTAAACTCGTCGTAGTTGTCTTGCCATGAGAGCCTGCGACAGCAATTCCAAATTTTAGTCGCATGAGTTCGGCCAGCATCTCGGCTCTTCTGATCATAGGAATGTCTAATTCTTTTGCCCGAATTACTTCTGGATTTTTGTGATCAATCGCAGAGCTATAAACAATGAGAGTTGAACCTTCAACGTTAGAGGCATCATGCCCGATAAATACTTCTGCACCCTTCGTTAATAAATTTTCTGTCACTGCGGATGAATGAAGATCTGAACCAGAAACGTGATAGCCCAGATCGAGCAGCACTTCGGCAATTCCGCTCATGCCAATTCCGCCAATACCAATAAAATGAAGTTTTGTTGTTTTAAGCCATCCCAACATATGAATTTATCTCTCTTAAAATCTCATCACAGGTATGATTCCCATGAGATGGTATTTGGCTGTACTTTAACTCTTGCCTCGAAGCCTTGAAAAGAAATTTCTGTGAGGCCGTCACGCAAGAATCATGGTCAAGTTTTGGATCAAGTATTTCAACTGTAAAGTCTGACTCTTCCTGAAAAATTCTGGCATTATACACCTGATGATTATCGGTCGCAGCGGGGTAAGGGAAAATCAAAACGGGCTTTTTAATAATCGCCAACTCCGAAACAGTACTTGCTCCGGCGCGGGAAATAATGACATCACACCACTCATATTCCTTCTGCATGTTATCTATATAATTCATCGGCACATAATGAACCGTTGTTGAAATTTCGGGAGAGGAAACATCTCCCCCCAACTGATGATGAATGATCAATTTTTCCACTGAAGGTTCTTTAAGGATGTCCCAGATAACTTTATTAATTTGAAGTGCGCCCAGGCTTCCTCCAAACACGAGGACTTTTAATTCTCCATCAAAGCTCTTTGGTTGGACGGGCCGAATTGACTTACGAGTCGGATTTCCCACGACCCGGACCTTTTTTAAAAGTCTCTTTGAAAGACCAAGGGTTTTGGAGAAATGGACAAAAATACTGGTTGAGATCCAGCCTAATATTTTATTCGTCAGGCCCATCACCGCATTTTGCTCAATGATAAAGACCGGGATGCGAAGAAGAAAGCCCGCTAGAAGAGTTGGCCCACAAACATATCCACCGGCGCCCAAGACAACTTTTGGCCGATACTTAATGAATTTAACAAGTACCGAAAAAAAACTTAAAAGGTTCATCACTATATTTTGAAAGAGCTGTATCGGATTTGTGGTCCTAAGAGGCCTTGAATTTAAGTGACTGACTTTATAACCCTTGAACAATTGATAATCCAAAGAACGCCTGCCGGTAATATAGTGCACTTCCCGGCCTTCGGAAACGAGGGCCTCACCTACAGCTATAGCGGCATTTATGTGACCACCAGTACCACCAGCGACAAGAACAACGTAGCTCATCTCGTGAATGCGCTTTTCAGCGCTCCAATCGGGGAGGGTGTTGTCTGATTTTTAACATCTTTGGCATCTCCGGGCTGGATCTTGACGCATGCGAAGAGTAGGCCGAGCGCACCGAGGTTAGCAACCATAGAGGAGCCACCATAACTAATGAAGGGAAGATTTAATCCCTTCGTCGGAAGAACTCCCAGGACAACACCCATATTCATGAATCCCTGAAAACCAATCGCAAAAACGATCGCCGAAACCATGATGCTTCCCACTCTTGATTTAAGTGAAATAGCAATTAAGAGACCAATAAAAATGAAACTTATAAACATGACAACTGTCATGAGAACTCCAATGAATCCAAGTTCCTCGCCCACCACTGAAAAAATAAAGTCGTTATAAGCTTCTGGCAAATAGAAGAGTTTTTCATTACTGTTTCCAAGGCCCTGTCCGAAGAAGGCACCATTGGCAAAGGCAAGAAAAGACTGAATAACCTGAAAACCAGAACCACGAGGATCTTTCCACGGATCAAGGAAGGTCAGAAGTCGCTTCACCCGGTAAGGTGCAGAAATAAGTATCCCGAAACCTGCAATCATTCCTACCATGACTGCGCTATAGAAATATTTTCGAGGAAAGGAACTTAAGTAAGCGATAAAGGCGATGATCAGCGCAGAAATAAAAAAGGTGCCAAAATCCGGCTGTAAAACGAAGATCGCAAGAGGATAAACGAGGCCCGCGAGATAAATTACCCGTTGCTTGGGTGAGTAATTGTTAAAGTTCTCAAAATATCTTATTGCCGCCAACATCAAGGTATATTTTAAGAACTCTCCCGGTTGTATATGCATAAAACCCAAATTCAGCCAACGCTTCGATCCCTTGATGACCACTCTAATGCCCGGGATTAAAGTTAAGGTGACCAGAAGGCCAAAGAAAGCATTTATCTTGTAGGCCTGCTTATACAAATAGAGAATTTTGAGTTTTGAAAAAACCAGAGCAACACCCAATCCGATGGCTATAAAAATGAGCTGCTTTATCAAGAAATAGTAACTCGAGCCCATGTTTTCCGTGGCGTACATATAGCTGGCGGAAAAAACCATGATGACACCAAATAGTATTAAAAAGAAGACATTGATCAGGAAGTAATTAGTTAACTTTTCTAGTCTATTATTTTCACTCATTGAAAACTACCACTGTTAGAGATTCTACCAGTGTAGCTTGAGAATTTAAGGGGCTCAATATTTATCGAATTGTTTTTCTTGTAGAAAACGAGAAGGGGTTAAATAAATAACCCCTTCAAAGATTGATGACTTAAAGTTGGAAGATTAGTTTTTTGTAGTAATTACCCTTTTCTTCGAAATCCCGGAACACATCTGAGCCGTCATTACCTGGGCACAACAAAATCGTGTCTCCAGTGCGAGACTTCTGGTAAGCGAGAAGCACAGATTCATCAAACGAACCAACGAGATAAGTTTGAGTTGAATCACCCAAAACTCTATTCATCGTTTCTTTGACTTCGCCGACGAGTACCAGCACTCGGACTTTTTCGCGAATGATGTTTGCATACTTATCAAATGCAACCCCTTCAAGTTCTTTACCACCTGCAATTAAAATGACCTGATCCTTGAACGCCTCCAAAGAAACCTTCAACTCGTCCATTGTCTCAGATTTTGAATCGTTGTAGAAACGAACACCATTTTTTTCGACCACAAACTCCAGACGGTGAGGAATCCCCGGAAATTTTTCTATACAATGCTGAATCGCCTGATCTGAAACCTTTAATGCCTTACAGGCCGTAATGGCCGCCATGAGATTTTCACGGTTATTGACACCCACAATTCTCATGTCGGTTACTTTAAACTCCGAATGAAAATGGATGTTACAATGAATACGTTTTTCGTGGAAATGAGTTCCCTGAATTTCTGAAATCACACCCATGGAAACAAATGACTTTCTTGAGTACCAGAAAGTCTGGGCCTGAGAGCTTCTCAGAACTGAGTTAGATGCAAGTTTATCGAAGTTAACGATAAGAAAATTTTCGGGACCAAGGTTCCGGGCGACTTTGAGGGCAGTGTCCAGATATTCCGCTGAGGTTTTAAATCTTCCAAGAAGATTTTTTTCCTCAAGGTTTGGATAAACCGCAAGAATTGGCTTGAAACTTTCCACTGTCTGAAGCTGCTGAGGTGAAACCTCGATTACGCAATAATCAATTTCTTCCTTATTTGGAACGGAAAGAAAATTAATGAAGGGCTCTTCGGAAGTGCCTCCAACAAAAACATTTTTCTTATCAAGTCTGAGAGTATATCCAATCATTTGAGATGTGATCGTTCTGCCGTGGGATCCACAGACCGCAACGATTGGCCGATCAAAATTTTCATAAGCAAAAGCGAAATCCGAATAAACCGCCCGTCCATGCTCACGGGCAACTCTTAATGGCGGAAGATTTGGGTCAACAGAAGATGAGTAAACAATGATATCCGCTTCAATAAAATCTTCTTCCTTATGCTCGCCCAGAGTCATGGTCGGAGTAGGATTTATTTTTTTAAGTCTTTTAACCTGTTTATTTAAGTCGAAGATCGGTTTAATATCCGTCACTTTTAAATCACAGCCCAACTGGGTGAAGAGATTGATCAAGGCAAATCCTGTCTTGCCCAAACCAACGACCAGGACTTTCTTACCTCTATATTTTTCCATTAATGCTCCTTAATAATTTTATCTGAGTTTAAGTGTGGCAAGAGCAAGAATGGCAAAAACCAGACTTACAATCCAAAACCTTACGATCACTTTTGTTTCCGGCCATCCCATTAGTTCAAAGTGATG
>CAXNNO010000140.1:0-6446 GCA_964203555.1 Bacteriovoracales bacterium | reverse complement strand
TGACCAGCGCACCTGTCAGACCATGAGAACCACCGATGACTAATGTGTGACCAAAAACTTTCTTGTCCCCAAATTTATTTCGGCCTGGAGGAAGTTTATTTTTTAAATCTTTATCGATGAGAAACTTATCACCATTGATCTCAATCACCTGCTTAGGAAGCCCGGAGGGAATAACAACCACCTCACCAACTAACCTCGCACCATCGGCCTGATAATAACCGAGCTTTGGTAAACCAACGGCCAGAGTCAGATCAGCTGAAATAGCGTTCCCCTGAATAAGTCCTGAATCTCCCTCTACTCCTGTCGGAATATCGAGGGAAATGGTAAATGCCTTTTCCTGGTTAATGAGATTAATGACCTCATAAAGAAAGTGCGAAAGCGGGAGCCTGACTCCCGTTCCAAAGATCGCGTCTATGATAATTTTGGGTGATGAGTTCTGCTGAAAATAACCTTCCAGAGAAGTAATGTCGTCAATCTGATCGGCCCGCACACCATAGGATTTTGCAATTTTAAGCTGATCCTTAACTTCCTGTGAACAATCTTTTTCTTCAAACAAAAGAAAGGCCCTGGTTTCATGCCCCATGCACGCAAGATGCCTTGCTACTGCAAGTCCTGTTCCGCCGTTAAAACCTTTGCCGATCATAAAAATGAGCTCGCCCTGATCCATTTCTGGCCCGAGTTTATCGACAATCGCTCTAGCACCAAGGATAGCTACATTTTCGATGATAAGTTTTTCGGGAAAATGGTATTTGGTTTGAGCAACTTTTTCCAGTTCCTTCATCTCAGCGTGAGTGACAATTCTCATATTTAACCCTTCAGAGGATATTTTTTAATTAAAGTCAGCATTTCTTTTACAACGTGTCCCAGCCCGATAAAAACGGATTCCGCAATAATCCAATGTCCAATGTTATACTCCTCAAAATCACCTTCCTGCAAAAGGGGTTCCAGAGAGTCAAACGTGAGACCGTGTCCAGCGTGGTAGCCCCATCCGGCCGCCTTCATTTGGAGAGATCCCTTCCGATACTTTTGGAGATGAGGGATAAGAGTTTTTTTTTCTAAAAAATCTTTTGCATATTCCCCTGTATGGATTTCAACTGCATCGGCGTTTATCGTAAGGCACTTTTCGAGAACTTTTTGGTCGGCCTCAACAAATAATGAAATTTTTGTTTGAGGAGATCCTTTTTTAATTTCATGACAGGCATCTTTGATTCGATTGTAATTGATTTGATTAAGGACATCGAGTCCTCCTTCCGTCGTTCTTTCTTCTCTTTTTTCAGGAACAAGGCACACCCATTCAGGTTTCTGTTGTATAGCTATTTCAATCATCTCAGGGGATGCACCCATTTCCAAATTGAGAGGCTGTCCCATTTTTTTACAAATGTCGTGAACCTCATCAACATCGCGGTCCTGGATATGCCTGCGATCTTCCCTTAGATGAATCGTGATCAGTGATGCTCCGGTCGCCAGGGACACTTCTGCGGCCCGAACAACTTCGGGGTAGAACTCACCTCTTTGCTGACGCAAAGTGGCCACGTGATCAATATTAACTCCCAGCCGTGCAAATTTCATTTTTACCTTCATCCGAGAGATTTTTTCACCGTTTCAGTCAGACCATGACATAGGGCACTCACAAGCTTATGCTCCCTGCCCTCCACCATGACTCTTGCCAGTGACTCTGTCCCGGAGTAACGAAGAAGGACCCTTCCCTCATCGCCCAATTGATCCTCGGCAGATTTAATCGCCTTACTAATTTCTGGAATTTCATCAAAGGGAACACGCTTAGCGACCTTTATGTTCTTCATCTCCTGGGGAAACAATTCTATGTCTTTTACAAGATCAGAAAGGTCTCGGTCGTAAAATTTAATACTCTCAATAACCTTGAGAGCGGCAAGAATACCATCTCCCGTGGTTGAGTATTTTTTGAACACTAAATGTCCGGAAGGCTCCCCTCCAAATAGGGCGCCACTTTGTCTCATGTGCTCAACAATGTACCTGTCGCCAACCTGGGTCCTGACAAATTTCAGACCTTGCTCCTTTAAATAAAACTCCAACCCAAAGTTACTCATCACTGTGCCTACGATCTCGTTTGTGGGACCAATTTCTTCATTGTCTTTCAGAAATTTGCCACAAAGCCCTATAAGCTTATCACCGTGAATCACTTCGCCCGAGGAATCAACAATCGTTAGCCGATCCCCGTCACCATCGAGGCACACACCAAGATCTGCTCTGTATTTTTTTACATTCTCAGCACAAAGTTGAGGGTGCAGAGCTCCACACCCTTTGTTGATATTTGTGCCATTGGGAGTATTGCCCAGAGAAATAACTTCTGCGCCAAGTTCTTCAAAAACTATTGGAGCTAATTTGTATCCGGCACCATTGGCACCATCCACGACAATCCTAAGGCCTTCAAGTGAATATTGATTAGAGAGTGCTGCCTTGGTATGGACAATGTATCTTCCGATGACTTCATCCAGTCTTTTTGCGTTCCCAAGTTCATCACCTACTTTTTGCGAAATAAGTGAAGGATCCAGAACCATTTTTTCAAGTTCAAGTTCTATTTCGTCTGGCAACTTGTGACCGGTGCGATCAAAAATTTTGATCCCGTTATCCTCAAAAGAATTATGGGAAGCCGAAATCATAACCCCTGCATCGGCCCTCATGCTTTGAGTCACGAAAGCGACACCAGGCGTAGGTAAAGGGCCGGTCAATATCGCTTTACCGCCCTGAGAACAGACTCCGGCAGAGAACGCCTGCTCGAGCATATAGCAAGAAAGCCTTGTGTCCTTTCCAATAATGATGAGTGGTTTTCGGGAAAAGTTTTTCTGAAAGTAACTGGTAACAGCTCTTCCCAAAACGAAGGCCACTTCTCCAGTCATGGGATAGACGTTGGCCTTGCCGCGCACTCCATCTGTTCCGAATAATTTACGTCCTGACATTTAAAGACTCTCTTTAAGAAATAAATTTCAGATTCAAATATACCAGTTTATTGCACATTCACAATAATGCTCTTGGGAGAGACTTCAAGAAGGTTGATACTAGGGGGAAGAACGACCTTCAAAGGAACTTCAATCCTACCCTTGGCCTTCCTCGGAATGTCGGCCCAAACCTCGACAGAAGAAGATATATTTGATCGGTTTTTGGTCACTTTTTCAGAGACCAAAAGTTTCAAGTCAGCCGTTTTTACCGCCGAAATAATTTTTTTTCCGTTTGAAGTGAATTGAATCGGAACATCATTCAGAATAAAATTACCGGTTGCTGCTTTAAGTTCATAAAAAAGTTTTACATCAAGGCCGCTTATAAGATTCAGGCGTTCATCGGGAAGATTCACTTCGACAGGAATTTCATTGAGACCAGGAAGATTGGCGAGTTCAATGGCCTTGATGGGTAATTCTTTAATTTTTGATATTAACGACCGGGGGCCATAGACTTCAACTTCGGCCGGTTCTAAATAAGCGCTGTGAAGCCTGAATTTATCCGGCAAGTATCCACCGAATTGGATTTTAAGCGGTACAATTTTACTCGCCTTGTTTTCGAGTTTAACAGCAATTTTTTTGGGTATAACTTTTTCCACGATCATGCCCAGAGGAAGTTCCAATAGGTCAGGATTAATCTCGGTAACAAATTGTAATTGTCTTCTCGGGTTAGCTTTATTTAAGTCAATCACCAAACTATCTTTGCGCTCAGTCACCGTTCTGACAAATGCTCTGGGGCCATAGATAATGAAGGTTCCTTCCGAAGGTGGTTTTTGTGCAAAGATCATATCAACAGGAAGAATGTATTCTAAGTTAACCGTCTTCTCGAACTTGATTTTTTCAGAGTTAAGAACATAAATCCATAAAAAAATCGCTAAAAAGACTGACACGAATTTCAATGTATGTTTTTTCATTCTGCCACGCATTTTCATGTCGTACGACCCAGGAGAGGCTCAATTCCAACCCGATCGATTTCTATCAAAAACTTTCTCAAATATTTTCTCAGCTGCTCTTCATTTTCCATGTAATGAAATATTCCGTTATAACAGATGTTAATTTTCCCTGTTTCTTCTGATACCGTCACCACAACAGCATCCGACATTTCAGTAATCCCAAGAGCTGCTCTGTGACGGGTTCCATAGTGACGATCAATCTCAACATTTTTAGAAAGTGGAAGAAAGCAGCCCGCCGCCTGGATGATTCCGTTATAAATGATAATCGCTCCATCATGCAGAGGAGAAGTCGTTTGGAAGATAGAATAAATAATGTCCGAATGAATCCGCGAATCAAGACGGGTGCCAGACGAGGAATAATTTAAAAGTCCATGGTTTTTCTCAAAAACAATTAAAGCACCCGTTCTTTCACGAGAGAGTGCCGAACACGCCGCCACAACTTCTTCAATTTGCTGATCAAACATTGATCGGCCGTTTCGCCCGATAAATCTCGTGCTTGTAATAGAAACGAGTCCGCTCCTTATTTGGTCTTGAAAAATAACGATCAAAATGATGAAAAGATAATCAAAAAAGTTCTGAAGTATCCATGAGAGAGAATAGAGCTCATAGTACTGGGAAATCCACCATAAAAGTGCAAGGGCGACAATACCAAATATCATCTGGTAAGCGCGGGTTCCCTGAACAATCATGAGAAAGCGATAAACAACGATGGAAACTGCAACAATGTCCAGAATGTCCAGGAACCTGAAATTGGCAAGAAGTATCCCTAATTGCTGCAAAATGACCTCATGGGATGAATGTATGAGTGATCTATCGGAAAATCACTTCTACTTATTAAGCTGCCATTTTTCCTGGGTTTTTAATTTGCTCGATGATCTCATCTGATATTAACATCTTCTTTCTCAGGGCCTCGCGCGAAATCCCCATCGAGATGGCAGCTTTGGATTTGTTGCCCTTATGCCTTTTAATTTCTGCCAGAATCATCTCTCGCTCGACCAAAGCGACCCTGTCTTTTAACGGGATTGAGTGATCATCGGCATGAGGAATATTTTCCAACATGCAGTTGGTTGTTTTTGAGATATCGATAATGGGAGAAGATTTTGTTCCCAGGTCGGATATGATGTGGGCCTTGGGATTATAGAGCACCGCTTTTTCAATCGCCTTCTCAAGTTCACTAATATTTCCAGGCCATGAATAATTCGACAAATCTTCTTTGACCTGATCTGTGAACTCTTTTAAAAGAAGGCCTTGTTTCTTACATTCTTTTCGAAGAAAAAAACTTAAGAGATCATCGATATCGGCCAGACGTTTTCGCAAAGGATCGATGTGAACCTCCGCCGAAGACATGAAGTTATAAAGATCAGGATTAACTGTTCCCTCTTCTTCAATCATCATCCTTATGTTTTTACTGCTGGTAAAAATCGGCCGGATATCCAGAGAGATATGGGATTCGGGAATTCTTCGTTCTTTTAAAACATTCACAAGCCTTAACTGCAGATGTAAAGGTAGGAAGGTGATCTCATCAAAGACGATTGTGCCACCTACGCATTCCTCAAGTCGACTCTTGCGTTTTTCATCGCCAAATAATTCCTGCTCTAATGCTTTCTCATCGACTCCCTTGCATTTAATAAGAATATAGGGTGATAACCCGCGCTTACCTTCGTTATGAATGATTCTTGAATATAATTTTTTTCCCGTTCCCACTTCACCGTGAATGAGAAGTGGAGAATCAATATCTTTTAATCTAACGATTGATTTTCGAAGATCAGCATTTTGAGGTGAGCGACCTATCCAGGCATACTCTCGATCATAAGGAGTCGAGAAACGTCTGATGAGTGATTTTTCTGAAATTGGACTATAATTATGAAAGACGGACGATAAAATCAAGGCGAGAACTTTCATCGTTTTTTCGTCTTCGACTGTGAAGCGATCTTCATTTCTTTTGTTCAGGATTTCGATGACTCCGATAATTTTATCTTCTCTATTTGTAATCGGAGAACAGATGATTGAGCGCGTGTCAAAGCCCGTCATCTTATCCATTTCTTTTGAAAACCTCACCTTGTCGGTTTTTGTGTCTATGTTTAATGATACACCCGTAGTGAAGACTGATCCCGCTATCCCTTTTCTATAATCAAATTTAAGCAGTTCTTTCTCAAGTCCCAAAGCTGCCACAGCTTCAAGCTCATTGGTATCAGTATTAATGAGAAAAACCGTCGCCCTTTGTCCATTAAGAATCCTGACAATCTCTTCGAGCATACTTTCTACGAATTTTTCTTTGTTACCAAATTGCGTAATATCTTTAAAAAGCGACAGGAGCAGAGAAAACATTTCAAAGCCCTCTTTTTCAGAAGCGTAATGCTGAGTGAGGGCCAGTTGCACGAGTGAATCCTTAAGGCGCTCAGGGGGAAGAGACTGGATGTACTGCTCAATGAATCTTTTCATGTTGGTGTAGTCTTCGGAGTCCAACTCCGCACCATAACTCATGACGTCTGAATCGGGGGAAGTCACGTCACGAAACGCT
>CAXNNO010000139.1:0-6450 GCA_964203555.1 Bacteriovoracales bacterium | reverse complement strand
TAGATAGTTTTGATGAATTTAGTTCACTCGAAGAGGGCCTGCCGGATCAGGATCCATCTGATTTGAATGGTAACTCGTATGAGGATGAAAGTCTGACTTATCAATCCAATGAAGATCTTGAGCAAGTGGAGAATGGGCCTGATCAATCTGATGAATTTTTGCCTAACGCTGACGAGGAATCAGAAACTTTTAATATTGCACCCATAGATAATTCTGCCAATGAAAGTACCCGCTTTTTTAAAGCGTTTGTTAATTACCAGCTGGTTCTTTTTGGTGAGCATGCCCCCTATGATCGTTACCAGATTGATCAGGATGAAGTTTACATCGGTAGAGAAACGAAGAAGTGTCAGATTATTCTGAATGATCCTGAGGTCTCTACTGTCCATGCAGTGATAAGAAAAAAAAGTAATGAAATTACGTTGGAAGATTTAAATTCTTCAAATGGAACAATACTTAATGGTGAGAGAATCAATAAAGCTGAGATCTCGGCCGGTGATGAATTTATTATTGGCGGGACAAGTTTCGTACTCGAAGTCAGGTCTGATCTTTTAGATTCGGAATCAGAAAGACTCATGCCTGTTCAATCTGACCAGGTGGTTGAAACCGAAGAGATCATTGAAGAAGATATTACCGGCGACGGTGAGATTTCTTTTGATAATGATGCTCCCCAGGAAAAAAGCATCATCAAGAGAGTTTTAAAAGATCCTGTCAAAAGAAAAAAAGTCATCTATGGTGCTGTGGTCATGGCGATCGTTATGCTTTTATTACCGGAGGAAGAAGAAGTTGCGGCCACTAAAAAGCCCATAGCTCAAATTCAAAAAGACTCATCTGCTAAAAAACCAGAAAAAAAAATAAGCATGGAACTCCAAAAGGCGAGAAATGTCGCGTATGAACTTGGGGTGAGTTATTTTGAGCAGGATCGATTTGATTTAGCTCAGATTGAATTTCAAAAAGCTCATAATATCGACCCCGACTACCTTAAGCTTTCAAGTTATCTTGAACAAACCAATCTTTCACTCAAGCGTTTGCAGGAATTAGAAGAACAAAGGCGGGCCGAAGAAGACCGTATTAGAATTAAAAAGCAGGTCAGTGATCTCTTGATTAAGGCGAGAGAGGCAGTTAAAGAGCATCAAATTGCAGTTGCAGAAATGTTGTTTAACCAGATAACTGAAAAAGACCCTGAAAACATCGAAGTTTCGCAATTAAAGCTCGAGCTAGAATCCTGGCAGAGAGAAGAGGAAAGAAAGGCGCTTGAAATCGCTGTACGGGAAGCGGCGAGAAAGAAAATGGTGGATGCACTTAATCCGGGGAAAACATTTTATCTTAAAAGAGAATGGTACCGCGCCATCTTGAAGATCGAAGAATTCCTTAGGATTCAAGGTTCTGATGAGGACCTCATCAAAGAAGCTTCAGATATGTTGAGTGAGTCCAAGAATCAACTGATGTCTGAACTCGGTCCTTTGCTGGGTAAGGCGAGATCTCTAAAAGAGGGGCAGGATTTCAAGTCAGCATATGAAGCCTTTCTGGACATTTTAAAAGTTGAACCAACAAATATTGAAGCGTTAAATGAAGTTGACGATATTAAGTCGCAGCTTGATTTGCGATCCAGAAAGATTTATCGAGAAGGAATTATTGCTGAATCATTAAGTCTCTTTGCCGATGCTAAGGAGAAATTTCACGAGGTTCAGCAAATTTCTCCGACAGATAGTGAGTACTATAAAAAAGCATCCGAAAAATTAAAAAATTATCTGGAGTAATATGAGATTAAAAGCGTACGCGGCCCAGACCCATCAGGGACCATACTTACAGGTTAATGAAGATGGGTACGAGTTTGATTTTGATAACGAGTTATTTATGATTCTGGACGGATTTGGCGGTTCTGGAATCGGAGATCAAGCCGTTGAAAGGTTAAAGCAGGAAATTAAAAACTTTTATACACATATTTCTGATGATCCGAATGCCACGATGCCAATTTATTATGACCCACGAAATTTGCTTGAAGGTAATGCGATCCTTAACTCAATTATGAATGCACATCAGAACCTTTTGAAATTTAATTTTGATAGACCCATCAGTCAAAGGGCCGGCACGAGTGCCGTTGTGGCAGTTAAAGTTGACAGCTTGATGATATTTGTTGGCATTGGAAACTGTTGTGCCTATCACTATCGTCAGGGGAAATTATCAAAAATTATTCATGAGGATACTTTCAAGTACCTTTCAAAGGACCAGTTTGATTCCAAATTTCGTACCACACCCATGAACGCCATTGGTATGTATCCGGAAATGAGTCATCAGTTAAAAGAGGTAAGGTTATCTGAAGGTGATAAAGTGATCCTCCTCACAGATGGTGTCTATGGACAGATCTCAGAAGAAGAAATTTTATATTCTCTCAATCGCCAGGCGCTCGATGCACAGGAGCGAATAAATAACTTACTAAAACTATCCAATTCTCGTGGCAATACGGATAATCAAACTGCACTGATTCTTGAGTTTTAATTCTTTTTCATTCCCAGATGGTCTTTGAGGCCACTATAATTTTTTATGTAGCTCATAAGGAGAAATTGAGGAATGAACCATAAAGTGCTTCTGGCCGAAGATAGTTTGACTATTGTAAAGGTCATTAAAATAACACTCGCAAACCAATCTTATGATCTCATTGACGTTAGTAGTGAGGATGAGCTTTTCAGCAAACTAAAGGGATCTTCCCCTAAACTTGTCCTGTTGGATTTTAATCTTTCAGAGAAGAGCACTGGCTACGAAATAACTGAAAAAATAAAAAAGATATGTCCCAATGCTCATGTTCTTCTCCTCTTAGGAACATTCGACAACATTGATGAAGCAATGATGGTAAAATGCGGTGCTTCGGATAAAATTGTAAAGCCGTTCGATTCCAATAAACTGATCGCTGTTTGTAAAAGGCTCGTTGATTCATTTAAAGATGAGGAAATGACTTATCCAGCGACGCAGATTAAAGAGGCCAACACTCCCGCTCCAAGAGACGAGGACCAGTGGACAGTGACTCATACGAGTGGTCAGAAGTTAAATGCGCCACCAAGCTCCGAGGATAAATCAACTTTAGAAATTCAGAATCCATTATTGAAGGAAGTTTCCGACTGGGGCATGAGTATTCCAGGAGTTATTAATGATTTCAGTGCTCATGATAAATTGATCGATGTTCCACCTGTGATTGATATTACTCCTTCGCTTAGGACTCCTCTCAAACCTGAAGCTAAATATCCTCAAAATGATGACCTTATTTACCCTTCAATGGAAGAGATGACTTCCACATTTGCTGAGATAGAGGGAATCAATAAAGCGTCGCCACAGATTTCAATAAATACCGTGGGTGATTTTGGTAAGCTTGAACTTCAAAACTCTTTTTTTGAAGAAGAATCCAACGTTAAAACGATTCAGGATCAGATCAGGGACGAGGTTGAGGACAACCTGTGGCAAGTCGATGAGTTTGAAGACCTTAAAAAAGAAGTCGCGGCAAAAATTGAAGAAGTTAAGGGTAATTTTCAACCAACAAGAAACGATTTTGATGAATCTTTATTTCGTCCAATTGATGACAGCGAGTCCTTAAGGTGGAGTGACGCTGCCGGAATGAACGAAGAGAAAACAGATAGTACCACTATAAAAGGTCAATCATCACCCGTTAATCATGAACAGATCAGGGGGGAAATGGAAGAGTTGGTTAAGAAGTACGTAAAAGAATATCTGGATCAAATGTTTCATAAGGGTGTTGAGAAAGTTGCATGGGAAGTGATTCCTGATCTTGCTGAGAATCTTATCCGTCAGGAACTTTCCAAAATTAGTAAAAAAATTATCAACGATCATGCCTGAGAAATCCTGAGGCCCCCATTGTAAATTCGTTGAATGTTACCCTCACATAAAATTAAGGCCTCTCCGAAGTCACCCAACCCTTGAAAAATTCCCTCTGTAATTTGAGTCCCTTCAGTAATTGTCACGATTTGATTTAAATGACCACATCTGCTTAGCCATTTTTCTTTTAGTAATTTGTAATCCATTATCCTGTTATTCAGTATGAATGACCCCATGTCACGCGCCCAGATTTTTTTATCGACAGAAAATTCTGATGAAAAAACACCTCCGAATTCCTGATGATTGGAAAAGAGATTAAGACCGATTCCCGCCATAAGTAGACCCTGACTCCCTTGAACTAAAATACCGCCGCATTTTTCGAGTTTTTGATTCCATAAATCATTTGGCCACTTAAGTTTGATTGATAAATCTCTACTCTCAAAGAAATCAGTAAGAATAACTGCAAGCTCAATCGCAGTAAAACTGTGGATTTGATGGGGAACAATATTTAGCGAAAAACAAACTGAGCCGGGCAACGAAATCCAGCTATTCGCACCACGACCGCGTCCTGAAATTTGATGATCACAACTGATAAGAATTGAATCCTGAGATCCGGAGTTGATCAATTGTTCTTTAAGCACATCTTGTGTAGAATGGCATTGATCCAAATGAATTTGTTTAATCATCAGAGGTCCTCATGTCACTAATCAAAAGAGATTTTCCACGCCCAATTAAATTTACGACAGGTATTAATCCCTATGCCGCCGGTTCAGTCATGGCAGAATTTGGTCATACAAAAGTTCACATTACGGCCACCGTGCAAGAGTCAGTCCCCCCATTTCTTAAAGGCAAGGGTCAGGGCTGGGTGACTGCAGAATACTCCATGCTACCTTCTTCTACCCATACCCGTTCAGATAGGGAAAGAAAAGGAGCTTCCGGCAGAACTCAAGAGATTCAGCGATTGATTGGACGGGCACTGCGCTCGATTGTTGATCTGACAAAACTTGGAGAGCGCTCCATTTTGATTGATTGTGATGTCATTGTTGCAGATGGTGGAACGAGAACGACTTCTATTTCGGGCGCTTATATTGCTCTTGAAATGGCGGTCAAAAAACTAATGCGACTGGGTCTTATCAAGGAAAATCCCATCAAGGACGGACTTGCAGCGATTTCAATTGGAATCACGAAAACCAATGAAGTCATTGCCGATTTAAATTATGAGGAAGATTCAAGCTGTGGGACTGATATGAATATTGTGATGACCGCCAGTGGTAAATTTGTGGAAGTTCAGGGTACGGCTGAGGGCGAACCCTTTTCAATGGAAGAGTTAAGCGCGCTTCTTGCTTGCGCTCAGACTGCACTTCAGGTCGTGATTAAAGAGCAAAGAGCTGCTCTGGAAAATTTTTGATGAAGAGCTTTATTCTTGCTTCAGGAAATCCTCATAAGGCGGATGAGTTCCGCGAGCTTTTTCAGGGAAGTATCAGTGTTGGCCCGGCCCCAAAAACACTGGATGTTGAAGAATCGGGTAAGACCTTTTCTGAAAATGCCTATATTAAGGCGAAGGCCTATTCGGAAACTTTTGGAACTCCCGCTTTGGCCGATGATTCAGGTCTGGTGGTTGCAGCATTGCCCGAAATCCTGGGAGTTCAAAGTGCGCGTTTTGCGGTGGAGCTTTCAAGCTATGAGGATAAATGTAAAAAATTGATAGAGCTGCTTCAAAATAAGGAAGATAGAAGTGCTTACTTTGTTTGCGTTCTTTGTTTTTATATTTCTTCAGAGGAAGTCTATTTTTTTGAAGGGCGAGTCCATGGGGTTATAGGGGATGAGATTAAAGGGGAGCATGGCTTTGGTTATGATCCGATCTTTCTACCTGAAAGAAGAGAGCAGGATCAAAAAAGTCTTGCAGAGCTTCCAGCTTGGAAAAGTGAGTTTTCGCATCGGGCCAAGGCGGGCCAGTCTGCTTTGCAGTTCTTTAAAGAATCAATGGACAAAACACATAAGAAGCTTTAAAAATAATGCTCTCATAATGATCGGGGTGTAGCGCAGTCTGGTAGCGTATCTGCTTTGGGAGCAGGTGGTCGTTGGTTCGAATCCAATCACCCCGACCACTTTTTTGTCTTACAGATTTTTATCCCAAGAAAAAATCAGTCAATTTAACTAGTTAAAATCACATTTTTTCCATTCCAACCCAGATCCGTCATTAAGCCTCACAAACCCATCCGCGTGACGTTTCAGTCACAAAAAAACCCCAATCCCATTCTGCTCTGAGATCAGTTATGTCGTTACATTCCAAAAATCCTCCTCGTCACCCCAAATTTTCCTCATGTCTAGGCAACTTTGCACACAAAGAGGGGTTTAAAGGTACACCTCCACCCACGCGGGTATAGTTCCTTCGCCGAGGTTAAGTCCGTGGTGATTGTCACCGCTCTCAATTTATAGTTTTCCTTGCCCTAATGAAAACGACTCGTAGGTGCGAGCGCTTCTCGGCAAGACCCTTGAGGGGATAGAGGCAGGTTCCGAGTTCACATTTTTGTGAGTCAAAAAACTTCATTCTGGTTTTCTTCCAGGAAATTTTGTTGGCGTATTTCTTAAGGAGCGATCCCCACACCATTTCTCCAAGACAAATGG
>CAXNNO010000138.1:0-6466 GCA_964203555.1 Bacteriovoracales bacterium | reverse complement strand
GGAGAACGAAGCCGTAGGACATCTTATCTAAATCGGGCACCTGTTTTTTGGTGTATGGATTTTCAAGGAATGGATTTGGTTTAACTTTTTCAATAACCGGAGCTGTTTTTACTGTTTGTTCTTCATTATCCAATTCGGCGAGCATTGCCTCCATCGCCTCGTCTGCGGCAGATTTTTTCATTGTGGGTGCTGCTGCTTCCGACTTTTCCAAATCGGCCATGATCGCATCCATCGCCTCGTCTGCGGCAGATTTTTTCTCGGCGGGTGCTGCTTCCGACTTTTCCAAATCGGCCATTATCGCG
This sequence comes from Bacteriovoracales bacterium, assembly GCA_964203555.1. Classification (GTDB taxonomy): domain Bacteria; phylum Bdellovibrionota; class Bacteriovoracia; order Bacteriovoracales; family Bacteriovoracaceae; genus Peredibacter. The sequence goes on along the minus strand of CAXNNO010000138.1, from coordinate 6,164 downwards.
TCCATCGCCTCGTCTGCGGCGGATTTTTTCATTGCGGGTGCTGCTTCGGCCTCTGGGGCGACTGCTCCTTGAAGCATGGCATCGACTTGATCAGAAACGGTCGGATTTGCCGATGCTTTTTGTTCGGCTTCTTGTTTATCCAGGTCTGCCAGCATTAACTCCATTGCTTCATCTGGAGTCATTGCCTTTGGGGTAGCACCTTCCGCAGGGGAAGCTTCCGGGGCGACAGCTGCTGGAGGAGCTTCTTCCGTCATGCCACCACCCATCATTGCCGCCATCATGGCATCTACTTCTGCTTGATTTAAAGCGCCGGCAAGTTCATCGATGTTAATTTTTTTGGCGGGTTCCTCTGTCTGAGCGGGACCTCCTCCCATCATGGCCGCTAGCATGGCATCTACTTCTGATTGATCTAAGGCACCGGAAAGTTCATCGATATTAATTTTTTTAGCGGGTTCAGCTCCGTTATCGAGAGCTTCTAGCATTGCGGCCATAGCTTCATCTGCACTCGAGGTGGGATTGAGAAAGGGGACCACATTATTTGAAGACTCGTCTTTAATGTCGTAAAACTTTTTTATATCTTCAACGTAGACTGGTATTTCTAAGGCTTCACATTCTTTGATTCGACTTTCAATCGCCGCCTCGATCTCGTCTCTGAGTGTCCACATACGAATGGAAATTTTTTTAACTTCAACGGGGTGACTACTCTTATTATGAATCATGATTTCTACCTCTTACCTATTTTGACTCAATTCTTAATTTAAAGAAAGAGTGCAAACAAAACCTGACAACGTTCGTCATATATGGCGCAGGTCATTTTTTGAGCAAAAAAAAGGGCCCACATTCGTGGGCCCGAGGCTTTTTATTGAAAAAGATTACTACAGTTATTTGTAGTACTTACGTAAAAATTTAGAAAGACCCATTTTATCCAAAGTCTTAATAGTAGAAGTCGCAAGTTTGAGGCGAATTGTTTGACCAGATTCTGGGTCAAAAATTTTCTTCGTTTTTAAGTTCGGTTGCTTAAAAGTGCGAGTCTTGATGTTAGAGTGAGACACTGTATGGTTTGCCTGACGGCTTTTTCCAGTTAGATCACATTGACGTGCCATAAGTTTTTCCTTGTCGTTAAGTCTTTTTTTAGCAAAAGTCCGAAGAATTTATCTTCGATTTAGCACCTTGGCAAGCCTAAAACTGAAGAATCTTGTGGACTTAACTCTTTCTGAGTTGAATACTCTTTTGCAATTCTTATTTCATTCGAAAAGGTGGTCGTTTCATGTCACTTAAACCATTGAATATTAAATCAAAACTTCAAGATTCTCCGGCGGCACGGCCTCATTATTTCGTGACCATAAAAGATGCGAAGCAAAATGAAGTGACTCTGGCCAACCCCAAGGCCACGCGCTCGTTGATTGCCCTCATGGATCTGGCCGCCGTCAACGGTGGGGCCGCATGCCATTGGGGTGGGCCCTCGGCCATGACTGAGGCCTGGACTGCTCTTCATGGAATCATGTTCAGTGAAACAAAATGGTTCGAAAAATATAATTTCGTCAATGATATCGGTCACGCAGAAAATGGCATTTACGCCTTGAGGACACTTCTTGGTTATGGGGATCTCACACTGGAGGCCCTGAAGGGGTTTCGCTCGTTTGGGTCTAAGCTCACAGGCCACGGGGAGTCTCATCTGTATCCAGAGGGTGTGCTCCTGTCCAACGGACCTCTGGGGTCTGCCTTTCCTCAGGCCCAAGGCCTTGCCCTGGCGGACAAAGTGTCGGGGAGTCAAAGAGTCACCTTGGTTTCGCTCTCAGATGGTGCATCTATGGAGGGAGAGGCGAAGGAAGCTTTCTCTGCCATTCCGGGACTCGCGAAAAGAGGGATGTTAAATCCGTTTGTTATCCTTATTTCTGATAACAACACAAAGCTTGGTGGAAGAATTGATAAAGACTCATTTTCCATGAGGCCCAGTTTTGAGGCCCTTGAGGTTCAGGGTTGGCACGTTATAAAAGTGGAGCAGGGGCATAATCTTGAAAAGATGTATCAGATCCTTCAAGACGCTTTGGATAAAGTTGAAAAGGATTCCTCAAAACCCATTTGTCTCTGGATTCAAACGATTAAGGGATACGGAATAAAATCCACCGCCGAATCTTCATCCGGAGGACATGGTTTTCCATTGAAGGCCCATGACGAAGGTATTCATGCTTTTCTCAAAGAAATCTGGGGCGGTGAGGAAGTTCCCGCTGAATTCAGCGCCTGGGCAAAAGAATTAACAATCAAGTCTCCGGCAAAAGAATCTTCTGTTTCTCATAAAGAAAAAATTCAAGTCGGGATTGCCAAGGGTCTTTCGAGGGCCGCCAAAGATGGATACCCGATTTTCTCTATTTCCTCGGATCTTCAAAGCTCGACTGGAGTGAAAGCGTTTCACACTGAATTTCCAGGTCACTTTATTGATGTTGGAGTGGCCGAATCAAATATGGTTTCGACCGCTGTTGGCATGTCAAAGGCAGGCTTCATTCCGGTCGTGGATACTTTTGCGGCCTTCGGAATTACTAAGGGAAATCTTCCCTTAATCATGGCGTCGCTTTCCCAATCACCAGTGATCGCGGTTTTTTCTCACACGGGTTTTCAGGATGCGGCGGATGGGGCCTCTCATCAATCTCTGACTTATTTAAGTACACTTTCAAGCATCCCTTACCTTAATGTGGTGAATGTTGCTTCCGCGAAGGAAGGAGAAGAATATCTCTACAGTGCCATCCGAAAGATCGCGCAAGATCGTGAGGCGGGAAGAGATGGAGAGTCTTACGTGTTCTTCCTGGGTCGTGAGAATTTTTCTCCGGAAGTGAAAGAGGGTCTCTCTTATGAACTTCATCGGTCGCAAAAACTCTTATCCGGCCCGGACGGCGCGATTGTTGTTTCGGGTTCCCTCGTCTCCTATGCACTAGAGGCGGCGGAAAAATTAAGTTCACGCGGCATCAATGTAAGTGTTGTTAATCATAGCTTTGTTAATAACTCGGACTTTGAGCAGATAGGAAATTGGGTTGCTGAGAGTGGGTCGAAGCTCGTAACCGTTGAAGATCATCAATTAATTGGTGGCATGGGAGCGCAATTAATTCATCGCCTCAAGCTTTTGGGTCTTGAGTTTGAAGTGGAATCCCTGGCAGTTCGGGGGGAATTTGGTCAGAGTGCTTACGCCGCTGATGAATTGTATGCTAATCACCATTTGGATTCGGATGCTATTATTAGTGCCGTTACAAAACTTCAGACGAAAGGAAACTTTATGAATTTCGACACAGAAATCCTTAAAAACAAGTGGAAAGATATCTCCGCTGAAGCGAAGAAAAAATGGGACTCAATATCTGAAAAAGATCTTGAAAAAGTCAAAGGTAATGCCGTCGCCATGGTATCTCTTATTCAGGAAAAATTTGGTATTTCCAGAGAGGATGCTTCCAGAAAAGTTGAAGAACTCATGGCAAAATACCCCAAGGAAGAACTGAAGGCCAAAGTCGGCGAGACGGCCCTGAAGGCGATCGGAACAGCGACCACTTTGATCGATCAGATGAAATCAAAAATTAAAAAATGACCGGAAGGTTTTATGAAAGGACATTCAATCCTTGATTTGATCGGCAACACGCCTCATTTGAAAATGAATAAAATTTTCGGATCTGCGGAAGTCTGGATGAAGCTTGAAAAGCAGAATCCGGGGGCCTCGATTAAAGATAGGATTGCCCTTTCCATGATGACCGAGGCAGAAACGAGGGGTGACTTAAAAACCGGCATGACGATCATTGAACCCACCTCCGGAAATACGGGAATTGGTCTTTCGATGGTTTGTGCGGTCAAGGGTTATAAGCTCCTTCTTGTGATGCCGGAGTCGATGTCCATTGAAAGGCGAAAAATCATGTCAGCCTATGGTGCAACTTTTGAGCTCACTCCCAGGGAGCTGGGCATGAAGGGTGCTATCGCCAGGGCCCGAGAACTTGTTCAAGAGACGCCTAGTGCCTGGATGCCGATGCAGTTTGAGAATCAGGATAATGTAAAAGTTCACGCAGAAACCACGGCCCAGGAAATTTTAAAAGATTTTCCCGAGGGTTTTGACTATCTAGTTACTGGTGTCGGTACCGGAGGCCATCTCACGGCCGTGGGTAAAGTTCTGAAAGAAAAATTTCCCCGCTTGAAAGTCATTGCCGTTGAGCCCATTGATTCTCCTGTCCTCTCCGGAGGCACTCCCGGACCTCATGCCATTCAGGGCATTGGCGCGGGTTTTGTCCCTCTTATTCTGGATCCCGGAGTGATTGACGAGATTATAACAGTCACTAAGGAAGAGGCCTTTGAAATGACCCAAAGAGCGGCCAGAGAAGAGGGGGCCTTGATCGGGATTTCATCTGGCGCATCCCTTGCGGCCGTAAAAAAGCTCCTCTCCGAGAGGCAAGGCCGTGTTCTTACATTTTGTTATGACACCGGCGAGAGATACCTCTCTGTCCCCGGACTTTTTGAGATCTGATAAAAAAACTCATGCCTTTCTTAGCGAGGTGCCTTATGAGTCTCACTCCCAATTACGTTCCCCGAGAATATAAAACCATCACTCCAGTGCTCTTAGTGAAAGACGCCGAGCGGGCCCTAAAGTTTTATAACAACGCCTTTGGCGCCGAAACCATCATGAAACTCATCGATCCAAACGGAAAGGTCGTCCATGCGGAAATGAAAATTGAGGACATGATCCTCATGCTGACCGAGGACGATGAGATTCAACCCGAAGGAGTTTCAGGAATCATTTTTCAAATCTATACCGGCGATGCGAATGCTCTCCTTGAGTCGGCCCTCGCGGCCGGTGCCGAAGAGCTTCGTCCGATTGAAAAAAAGTTCTATGGCGATAAGGCGGGAAGAATCAAAGATCCCTTTGGGTATCAGTGGATTATTGCCACCCACGTGGAAGATGTGTCTCCCAAAGAATTAAAGCGGCGCTTTGATGAGCTGTATTCCTAGGAAGAAAATGAAGTTTATTCTTTTTTAATATCAAATGCACTGACTCTCAGGCAATCAAAGGGTTTAGTAGAATCCAGAATGAGTTGTCTCTTTGATAAGTCTTGTTTTTTTATTCCTGATGAATCAAACTCCGAACCTTTACAATTCACATCACATTGTGTCTCCACAATCATCTTCACAGTCGTCACTAAAGATTCAAAGTCTCCTCGCTGGGAGATGGAGTCCTTGGTTTTGGCGGACTGATCGAAAAGCTTGATCATAAAGACCGCTAATCCTCCAACATGTCGGAAGAGTATAGAAAAAGGAATGGGGAATTTTTTTCACCTATTTTTTGTAGGCGAATTTTTTTAAAAGGAGATGAGAAAAGTTGAAATGGAGTTATTCAAATGAGTTATCGGGTTTATCGAGAGTGAAAGTTGCCTTGCTTGATAGGTGAGTGCTTTGGTCTTTTACTAAAGTAGTTTTCAGCTCCTCCGATAATCATCTAAATGGACTTTAATTTTATGAAACGACTCTTATATCTTATTCCTTTTTGTATCACCAGCCTGGGAGCGACTATCGTCATCGATAGTAGCGTCCAAAAAGCTGAAGTTTTCAGTGTGGATAGTGCCGGATCAAAGAAAAGTCTTGGTTTTACTCCGCTCAAGCTCGATAAGAATCCAAAAAGTTCACTCGTTGTTGAAGTCATTGGCCATGCACCGACTCATATCTTACTTGCCTCGGATGTGGAAACGGCAGATTTGAAAGTGGAGCTAAAACCAATTCATGAATGGGCGCCAAAGCACATGCAAAAAGCAGTCGCTGCGATGGCGGATAAGGCCCTCGATCGAATTGTTCACTCTCAGGCACTCCTGGATGAACGAAAGATTGCTCAGGCCAAACCCCTCATTGAGTCTCTCATGAATGACTATCCCTCTTCTCTTGCGGTGAAGATTTTATACGGCAATATGCTGGCACTTTCGGGAAATAAAAAAGAGGCGATTAATTACTATCGAGCTGTCTCAAAAAATATCAACGACCAGGATGAAGAGTTGAAAGTTCTCATCGATCGAATTCTTAAGGCCCTTGAGAGGAGACCTGCGAGCAATGATTAATTTATTTTTTGGATTTATTCTCACTTCAGGAATTCTTGCGGCCGGGGTTATTCATTCGGGCACCAGCGTGTCGCTATTTATAAATGTCGAAGGCATCAT
>CAXNNO010000137.1:0-6468 GCA_964203555.1 Bacteriovoracales bacterium | reverse complement strand
CGAAGTCTTCCTGCACCGGAACTCAGTTTCTTCAGGCATGTGGAATTGCAGAAGCCGGTATGCATTTGAAGAAAATGAGTCTTATCGATTCACCAATTTATCATGATCAGGAAATTGTCTACGTTTCATGCGGTGATGGAACGACTTCTCAGGGTGAATTCTGGGAGGCGATCACAACTGCCAGTGTAAATAAGTTTCCAGTTCTTTTTATGGTGGAAGATAATGGTTATGCTATTTCTGTTCCAGTAAGAATTCAAACTCCGGGCGCATCTATATCTGTGGCCCTTGCTCATTTTCCTGGGCTCAAGATTTTTACCTGTGATGGGAATTGCCCGATTGATTCATTCGATACAATGGTTGAAGCGGAGAAATATTTACGCTCGGGCAATGGCCCTGTTTTAGTTCATGCGAATGTGACCCGACCTTACTCTCATTCTCTTTCCGATGATCATTCATACTATCGAACGAAGGAAGATCTCGCTGAAGAAGCCTTTAAAGATGTTTTTAATTCTTATCCAAAGTTGCTGACTGAAACTGGTCTTATGAATTCAGACGAGGTTCAGGCCGTTTTTGAAGAGGCTTCCAAAGAAGTTCGGGAGGCGATGCTCCGGTCACTGGAAACTGCCTGGCCCGATAAATCAACTTACAATGATCATCTCTATTCTCCGGATGTTGATCCAACTTCAGGAGATTTTGAAACGCCCGCCCTTCTCACCGGGAAGGAAGATATTCCCCTGGCAACTGCCATTAACATGACTTTAAAATCTGAAATCAAAAAGAATCCTTTGATGATGGTCTTCGGTGAGGATGTTGCTGACTTCACAGAAGTTGAAAAATATGAAAACCCGGACCTTAAAGGCAAGGGAGGAGTGTTTAAAGTCACTCATGGTGTTCAGAAGGCCGCTAAACCTGGCCAGGTTTTCAATTCGCCTCTGGCCGAGGCCAACATCATTGGCCGCGCTATTGGGATGGCGATGAGAGGATTGAAGCCGGTCGTGGAAATTCAATTCTTCGATTATATCTGGACTGCGTACATGCAATTAAAAAATGAAATGGCGACAACTCGTTATCGTTCCGGCGGTGACTTTAAGTGCCCCATGGTGGTGCGAGTTCCCATTGGCGGCTATCTTCGTGGTGGTGCCATTTATCACTCCCAGTCTGGCGAGTCACTTTTTACCCATAATCCCGGAATCCGCGTTGTCTACCCATCTAATGCTTTAGATGCCATCGGGCTACTCCGAACGGCGATTCGTTGTGATGATCCGGTCATTTTTCTTGAGCATAAGCATCTTTACTATCAGGGCTATAATCGCTCTGCCGATCCGGGCGAGGAATTTATGATCCCTTTTGGTAAGGCCCGTGTTGTGAAAGAGGGTAATAGTGCAACGATTGTTGCCTGGGGTGCACTGGTTCAGAAATCAGTGGAGGCAGCAAAAGTTCTGGAACAGGAAGGCTTCTCCATCGAAATTCTTGATGCCCGCACAATTGCTCCCTTTGATTTTGAGGCCGTCTTCAAATCTTTGAAAAAGACGCATCGATTGCTTATCTGTCATGAGGAACACAAGACCTCAGGATATGCAGGGGAAATCGCTGCCCGTGTGAATGAAGAAGCTTTCGAATCTTTGGATGCTCCTATCCTTCGAGTTTGCGCTAAAGACACTCACGTTGCTTATTGCCCTGACCTAGAAGAAGTGATTCTTCCTCAGACAAGCGATGTTATCGAGACCTTAAGAAAACTTCTTTCGTACTAATTGATGAACTTGTGGCCGTCAGTTTTTCTGGCGGCTACTTGTTAAAATATTGAGATATAATAAAACTCGTCGGAAAAGTAATAACCTCTCGCCAATAATACTCCTGATCTTGATACCAGTCCTTATCCAGTTTTTTTACAGTCATAATCAATGCCTCTATCCAGTAGTAATACTGATGAGGATGGATTTTCATGCCGCTGGCCGAATGTGACGTGGCTATTCTTAAAATCTGCCTTCGTGCATTTTCGTCAGTTTGATCAAGAAATGCGATAAGAAACTCAAGCCCTCGCATGAGGGCCTTTTCCTGGTGGGGGAAATCGGTGTTAGAAAAATAATCTTTAATCACAGGATTAAGAAAGAAGAGATTTTCATAAAATAGTCGGGCAAAGGATAAATCCTGTGAAGATCGTAAAAAACTGTTCTGAACAATCTTTACTTTCTGCTGCCAACTTTTTTTTCTTATCCTTGCCATAATGAATTGATCTTAAAATTTAATACCCTTAAATATTTTTTTACCTTGCTCTTTCAAACTATCGAGACTTTTACCATTTTTTAGATTTTCTATCTCCGCCTTAATTTGAACTTCATGTTTTTTATACAGTTCATCCAGATTTCCAAGCTGCTTAAGATTGCTGCTATTTAAGTTTAAAGCTTTCATCAATTCCTGCTTGGGTTGGTTGATCTTTTCGTTCACTAAAGTATTAATCTTATTCTGCGCCTCGGTCACTTTTGCTCCAATCTCACGACTAAAGCCCTCGCCAAGTTCAGTGCCAAGATTAGAAGACATATCCATTTGAAGATCTGAAAAATTGCCTTTGGCATTACCGGAAATCTTAATGACTGGAATATTATTCACAACATTAGTAAGAATTTCTTTAGCAAGGTTGTTCGAAGTCTCAACTAGGAATTTGGGGCCTGTTAAAGTTGAATTCCAGCTCATGATAAGCGAGTCTTCTTCCAGGTTGGCATTCAAGGTGCTGGATCCAACTGCACTTCGAAACCCAAATTTTAGTTTTGTATCGTTAACAAACATTTTTTCGGGTACCTCGAAAGAATTGACCTGAATCAAAGCAGATTGCTTTCCAATATCTTTAGTGAAGTCAGAAGTAATAACTGCTTTTACGCCTGACATCTTCGCAGCAGGAAAATCTCCCCGCATATCCAGAACGATGGGTTTTTTTATTTGTTTGGGAGATGTGGTGACATTTGTGAGTTCCCCTGAAACATTTCCAGAATATGAGTCAGGTGTTCCTTTTGAACTGATGGCCGCGCGCTTTAACCAGAAAAGTGGATAACCAGTGGTGATAGGGTACTGATAACTTTTTCCTTCAGAGCGCTTACGTGGAATCACGACATCTTCTTCTTTTTTCTTTTCCGGAAGATATTGTTCGGCGATCGCCTGATATTTACGCGCCTTTGCGATATACTGGACAAACTCGCCTGCAAACAGGTGCATCGCCATGTCTTTAAAATCAATCTCTGGTATTGAGAACCGATTTTTAAGTGAAGCAATATCCTCATTAACTAGATTTTCCAGTTCCTTTGGATAATCAGAAATCACTTTTAATTCTGATTGAAGTTGTTTTGAAGACTTGTCTATTTCCTTATATTGCTTTTCAACACCTTTTAAGAGATCTGTTAGTTTTTTAATTCCCTGGGCCTGTTGAATCAGGTTTTTTTCACTTTTAACTGATTGGATAGTCGATTCAATTTCTTTTAATTTCGTTGTATCTGAGAGTTCTTTGACTTTATCATCCCAGAATTCTTTTTTTGTTGTGACCTCTGAAAGCATGCTGTTGACCCGTGTTTCAGATTTTAAGGTTTCACGAATGTTTTTAATTTGGGCCTCGGTGTCTCCACCTTCCAGAACGCTCAGAACATCGCTCAGAATATTTCCACCATATTTATTTTTCACCTGAGCTATCACTTGGTTTTGAAGTGATTCAATTTGCCCGGGAGCGGCCGGTTTTGGAGGAAGAATATGACCGGGAGAAGATCTTGGTTTCATGAGCTGGATATTATTAATACTGGCATCTTCCACGACAAATTTCATCCTCAAGAGGGCGTCCCAGAGGTACTGGAAATGGATATTGCCGATTTCAATTGAGTTCAGATTTGGTTGTTCAGGATTCGTCACCTGCAGGCGATTTAAATCAAAGGAGCCCTTGAAAAAGCTTGTTCTTAATGAATCAACATTGACCTCAGCACCATTCGCCTGTGTTCCCACATACTCAACAATCTTTTTCATGTGATGATCGAAGTAAAATGAAAAATATAAAAACGTGATGATTGAAAGGATCGATACAGGGACGATCGCCTCAAAACGAATCGGACCTTTTTTCTTGTTTTTTGTTGATTCTTTTTTATCAGGTGTTGAATTCATAAAAAGCTCCGATTAGTTCCACGTGTATTGATCATACTTGAAGTACCACTGATAAAATTTGGTTGCCTCAACGGCTTTCCAGAATCGGGTACTCTTAAAGCGAGCAACAAATAATTCACGATACTTGATAATAAAATATTGGCTCATAAAAAAGACCAGCGGTGAGAGAATAAAAGTTACCGCAGCCGATCCCATGACAATGGAATTATTAAAACGGGTGTAAGGTATAATGGGCATGTTGTAGAGGGTGGTCAAAAATGGTCGAAGTGATTCCATCTCGAGGAGCATGGAACCTACGGAATGGAATATGGGATCTAGGAGGAAGGCGATAAACTTAAAGAAAAAAGCAGTTACTAAGGCCGCCCCGATTTGAATGCGGAAAAAGAAAATAATCAAAAAGATAAGAAGGCTGTGGAGAGATAAGAAGGGAGTCATTCCAAGAATAAATCCACAAGTCATTCCCATCGCCAGTGAAATATTTCCGGTGTCCGAGTTGAGTAATTTAATAAAAGCAAAGAGCTGTTTGAGTATGAGTCCCATGACTCCTCCTTAATGACGAGTGTGCATTAAATCTTAAAAGTGAGAATGGTCTTTGACCACAACTATGAAAGGAAAGGCGTGGCGTTATTAAAACTTTTGATTGTACCTGATTTAAAAGGTATGAATTTGGTCCACGTTTTCAAGAATTTCAAGTGCCAGGTATGTTGAACAATAGTGCGAATTTCTCGTTACTGGCGCCACCAGTAACGAGAAATTTCATAAAAGAGGGTGCACACTAAACCTTGGCCAGTCATTTATCCCAATAGAGTGGCAATTTTTTGCCAGATCCAAAGATTCAGCAATAACAACATGCATATCCAGATAGCGATAAGTTCCCAGGCGTCCAATAAAAGTAACATTGCTCTCTTTTTCTGCCAGACCTATATATTGCTCCAGAAGATTTTTGTCCCCATTTAATCGCAAGGGGTAATAAGGGATATCTCCCTCTTTACATTCACGGGAATACTCCTTAAAAAAAACAGTTTTTTCATGATTCTCCCAGGGAGCGAAATGCTTATGCTCGGCAATCCTGGTGAACGGAACATTTTCTTCACAATAATTTATGACAGGGTTTCCCTGGAAATCTCCGTTTTCCACAAGCCTTTCAAATTTTAAAGTTCGGTAACTTAATCGACCGAGCTTGAATTTAAAAAATCCGTCTATGGATCCGCTCCAGAAAACGTGATCAAAATCTTTTTTTCTATCGCTCTCAAGATGCTGCCCGAGTCTTATTTCAATATCCTGATGATCCAGGATCCTTCTGACAATTTCTGTGTATCCGCTTATTGGAATTCCCTGATACTTTTGATTGTAGTAATTATCATCATAATTAAATCTTATCGGCAGGCGCTTTAAAATGGATGTCGGAAGTTTCGCGGGTTCTACGCCCCATTGTTTTTTGGTATAGCCGTAAAAGAAATTCTTATAAAGATCCGGGCCAAGAAATTTCAAGGCCTGCTCTTCAAAGTTTTTTGCATCTTGAATGGAAGAGTCGCCCAATGCGCCGATAAAATCTCTCGCCTCTGCGGGACCCATTTTTTTTCCAAAAAACTGATTGATGGTGAGAAGATTTATTGGAAGAGAAAAGACTCCCTTCTCGGAGTGGGCCTTGACCCGATTAACAAATGGTTCAAATTTTCCCCAGCGATTAACGTACTCCCACACATCTTCGCGACTTGTATTGAAGATATGCGGTCCATACTTATGAACCATCACATCTGTTTCCTCATCTCTTGAAGTGTGACAGTTTCCGGCCACGTGTGATCTTTCATCATAAACGGTCATGCGATACTTGCCGGTCTCTGCCAGTTCTCTGGCCAGGACTGCGCCTGCAAAACCGGCCCCCGCAATACCAATATGCTGCTTCATAAATCAGTCTCCTGTTTATCCATGATGGGAACTTGTAATTCTTTAAAATACCTCTCTAACGCATTTTCAAGTGTTGGCAGGCGGTTATATTTCACACTAATAAGTGATGATCTTTTTGGAATGGCGGCTTTCATTTTGATTTCAGAAAAATTTGAGCCAATAATTAAACTGGTATCAAGTTGTGAAGACTGATCACATAGAGAGGCCGCTTTGTGAGCAAATTCCGCCCAGGATACCTCTCCCACGTTGGTGAGGTGGACGACTCCTTTTTCTCCGTCAATCATAAGGTTAAGAGTTTCATGCACTAAATCGGGAACATAAGTAGGTGTCATATACCTATCATGAGGGACAATGATCCTATCATTCCGGCCCAGACTCCGAAGCGTTTTTATAACAAAGTTGTGCTCATCCCAGGGACCAAAAAAA
>CAXNNO010000136.1:0-6469 GCA_964203555.1 Bacteriovoracales bacterium | reverse complement strand
TCGAGAGTGCGGATCTTGCCAGACAAATTGCAGAGACTCTTTTGAAGGATCTGGAGCCATTTAAAAATGAAATAACTCTTCATTTTAAAGGTTCATATGATAAGGCGAATCGTTCTTCATTTACTTCTTATCGTGGCCCGGGTCTTGAGGAAGGGCTGAAAATTCTTGGAATGATCAACAAGGAGTATGGTCTTCCTACTCTGACTGATTTTCATACTCCTGAACAGGCGGCGCCGGTTGCAGAAGTCGTGAACGTTTTGCAGGTTCCGGCATTTTTGTGTCGTCAGACAGATATGATTTTTTCAGGGGCCGAGGCATGTAAGAAGTTTGATCGTGAATTGAAAATTAAAAAAGGTCAGTTCCTCTCTCCAGAAGAAACGAAGAACATCGTCGATAAAGCTTCTCATTTTCTTTCAAAGGATAAAATCCTTCTCACTGAGAGAGGTTCTTCTTTTGGTTATAATAATTTAGTGGTGGATATGGCCTCGTTTCAAATTATGAAATCCTATGGGGTTCGTGCTATCCACGATGCTACCCATTGTGTCCAAAGACCTGGGGGGCTGGGAACGGCGACTGGTGGAAAAAGAGATCAGATTCTTGTTCTGGCCAGAGCAGCTGTTGCGGCCGGGGCGGATGGAATCTTTATGGAATGTCATCCAGACCCGGATAAGGCACTTTCAGACTCAGCAACCGCTCTCCCGCTTCATTCCGTGAAGGCGATTGTCGAGAAACTTTTAAAAATCCGTCGTGCGGTGGAAGAATGAAATTACGAGAGATAGCAAAAAAATTTGAGACGAAACTTAAAAAAATCAAAGTCGTCATTTTTGATCTAGATGGGATTCTTACCGATGCTCATGTCTGGTGGGGAAGTGAGGAGGTTGGCTTTAATCGAACCTTCAATATTTACGACGGCTATGGGATGAAAGTTCTTATGAAGGCCGGACTCAAGGTGGGTGTGATCACTGGAGGAAATAGTGTCTCCGTTCAGAAAAGGGTTGATCAGCTGGGATTGACTTTTTGCTATGCTGGAAATGAGGACAAGCGTTCTGCCTTTATTGATATACTCAATCGCTATGAGGTCTCGGCCGAAGAAGTGCTCTATATGGGTGACGAACTCTTTGATATACCTCTTCTTAAGAAGTCAGGTTTTTCGGCGACTGTTCCAAACACCTGTGAAGAAGTTTTAGAAATCGTGGACTATGTAACCAAAAGAGAAAGCGGCAAAGGGTGTGCCCGCGAAGTCATTGATCTTGTACGCTATGCTCAGAATATTATTCCCGTGAATGAGGATTTCTAATGCTTGGTAAGAAAATTTATAAAACGTCGATGCTTAATATCTTTCGCTTAATCATTCTCGCGATCGTGATTTTTTTTGTAAACGATTTTATTCTTGACACTTATACCTACGAAAAGTTTCAGGCAGACGGGCGGTTTAAAATTTTCGATGTGATTCAATATCACTACAAGTATCCATCAGAGTTCATCTCGTTTCTTTGTTTGATTATTGCTCCGGCATTTTATTACTCATTCATCCGTGGTGTGCGGTTTTACGAAAAGGGCTTTGTTTTTAATCGTGGTCTTCCGTTCATGAGCAGAACTGTTTTTTATCGTGATGTGAAAACCTATAAATTGCTTCATCCAAATCATATCGTTACCATTCATACTTTTAACGGCGATGTCTTTTTAATTGCTGATAATTCAGTTGATAGAGTCATCGCGATTCTGGATCAACAGAACATTCAGGGCGATCTGGGTAAGGATGATTACGTTAATTTGATTTCGAATTTTAGAAAATTTATAATTGTCGTTTTGACTTTTACGTTGGTGATGTTTTTCCTGAAAAAACTTGGGGTTTTTGCCCAGTAAATTTTTTAGAAAGCTTTTGTCTTTGCCTTCTCAAGCCTGTTCCAGATGCCGATCCACTCTTCTAAAAGGTGCTGAGGGTTTCTTTCGGCAAAAATGATATCATAACCCTTTTCATCGAACTCCCTCATCTTTTGATAAAGTTCACGGCTTGCCAATTCTGGTGAGGACGGCTGCCTCCAAAGAACCGGATTTTTAAAAGGAACGCCGATTTCGGTTACATGATTTTCCCAGATGAAATTCATCGGAACAATGATTAAGGGAATTTTCGGCATATAGTGATGTTTTAATTGTCCGGGAGCAACAGGACTTTCTGCATAAATAACCGGAGCATCAATTTTATTTTCTCTTAAAATAAGTTCCAGCATTCTGGCGGTATAGTGACCTGGGCGATAGATCTGCACTTTTCCATTTTGAATACCGACAACTGTTGACTCTATCCCCACTTCTGACTGACCACCTTCAAGAATGGCCACTTTATCACCAAACTCCTGCTCGACATGGTTGCTCGTCGTGGGGGATGTTTTGCCAAATTTATTAGCACTTGGCGCGGCAACTCCGCCATCCAGCATGGAAAGGAGTTTTAGAGTTATGGGATGATTCGGACATCTAAGGCCCACAGAATCAAGGCCGGATGTGATGAGAGGGTTTATTCGTTCATTTTTTTTTGCAATTAAAGTCAAGGGGCCGGGCCAGCAATTTTTTGCCAGGACATCATGAATTTCAGTCCATTCTTCAGTTAGTGCTCTGGCCTTCTCAATTGAATCAATGTGGACAATGAGTGGGTCGAAGAAAGGGCGCTCTTTTGTTGAAAAGATTTTTTTTAATCCTTCATCGGAGAAAATCCATCCACCCAGTCCGTAGACTGTTTCGGTTGGAATGGCGACGACCTCGCCGCTTAGAAGAAGATCCCGTGCTTCGTTAATTTCCACTCGTTTCAAATTTACTCGCTTACGATATTGGCAGGCAGACCCTGGCCGCTACTGCGTTTAAAATTATCAATAACCCCTAGGCCTCTGAATTGTCCAGAGGAAAAGGTTGTATTAAAAGGGTTCCCTCTGGACGTTGTGGCCTGAAGTTTACCGTTGATAAAAGTATTGTCCTTACCAAAGAGAGTTTGAAGGTCTGATATGTTTCCTGCTTTCTTAAAAAACTTGGTTATAAAATCCTTGAACCGGGCAAGGGAAGGTCTCAGTTCATTTCTAAGATAATCGCTTCTGAAGCTCAAATAATTCTGACCTATCTCTTTGACACACGCATCTTTTTCCGTTTGATTTTCCTCAAGTAACTCTCTTCTTGAAGATTCCTGTGACCACTCTTCTACTTTTGATGAAAGACATATCCTTGCGATCTGGAAAAAGACGCCGTTCTCCGGAGCTTCAAGAAGAAATTGAAAACCTGTTTTCTCGACTCTTAAATGAGACTCAATCAGCATGGGACCTTTGAGAGTGAGATTGCGGATATCTGTTTTGTAGGATTTGGGGAGAGTGGTGAAATTATCCGAAAACCATATCAGGTCATTTTTAAATTTTTGATCTAACCACCTGTCTGTTCTGCCCGCGCTATAGTATTGGGTCAGGATAAATGAGAATTGCTCAGATCCTTCAATGCGACTGATTTTAGGATCAGTTGCCTGGGGGTGAGTCGCTTCATACTCCATGGTGACTTGCCTTGAGTAAACTGCTGCATTGTTCACTCCGATTGGAAGTTTCAGGAGTTTGTAAACAACAGCCGAAAAAATCCGGCTGAAAATATTTTGTACGACCCTTATACTCTGGGCATAATTTTTATAAAAAATTCTCACGTATTTGTCTTTTATGACTCTGATTTGTTCTGTTTTTTGTTTTTGGAGTTTACCCCAAACCAGAATACTCCCTCGTTGCTGGACCACGGATGAACTCGCTTCGTCGAGCCTTACGACATAAGGCTCAAGTTTTTTGACTGCTCCAAAACCCTTGAGGATTAAATCAAACTCAGCATTTTCCTCCTGATCGGTTTTTAAATGGGCCCATTGATCTGCCTTAAAACCCAGAGTGAATTCCTTACCGGATGCATATTCGTAATTCATGTCGTAACGAAAGAGGGATAGTTTAAGTAATTTAAAAAAATCCAGTTGAAGCTCAAGGCTTACTCCTGCATTAACAGTTCTTTTTGCTAGGATGCCTATTTTATATTTATAGTCTTCAAATTGATGCCTTTGGACGGTTGTGACATTCTGATAATCCTCTTGAGTGAGTACCCCACCGCTAAAGGAGATGTTATAAATGGGAGGAGCGGAGATAATTCCACCAGCACTTGCCGTCCAGGTATCCTCACGCTTCATGATCTCCTCGTTGCCCATTTTCTCAATCGATGGTTTATTAAATTTGATGAAAGGAAGAAAGAGCTTTGAAAAGTCTGAGCTGAGACCTTCTTGATAAGAATCAGCGTAATGCCAATTTGTATAAATCCGTTTGAATGTAACACCTGCAAATGCACCAATTTCTGTGGCACTCATGGAAGCAGACCCGGCCTGGACAAGTCTTTCGAGAAAGGTTGTTGCTTCCACTTCAAAAGTAAAAGTATCCATGATGAGCCAGTTTTTATCAAATAAGTTGGGTGTTACTTGTCGATCGACATAAACCTGAACAACACCAAATGGTTTCTGCCAGGAAAAGCCGGAAAAATTGGAACTTCCCAGATTGAACTGTTGATTAAGTCGATTGATGTTCTGAACTTCAAGACTTCCAATGTTTTGGTGTGATGATTCCAGCTGGCGACGTACTTCTTCATAGAGGGGTGACTGTTCACCATCAATGGGTATGGGTGTATTCACACCATTTTTTGCTCCCTGTGATCCTATGAGCATGTTCATGACAGAGGATTGAAAACTGGTCTCGGTTCCGGAGGTAAGGGCAGATGCCTTTGTGTTGTTGAATATTGAGGGGTTACTTTTCAACCGGGGCCGTGTGAGGTATTGTTCAAATTCGGGATTTAATTTAATGTGTGAAAATTCGGAAGAAAATGCCGAATAGGAAATGATAAAGAGGGGAAGCATCCATACTTTCATGAGGAACCCTTAAGGCAGTCAATTGCCTTTGTTGATGCTTCTTGATCGGTTAGAGTTTGAAGAAAACTTAATCATTCCCTCATAAACTAACCTCCTGAAATCTCTTCAGGTTGTATAAAAAACGATGTGTTGGTACCTTATAATTAAAAGAAAAGTTAACAATTATGAATCACGTACAGTTTAGGGCGCTATTAGAAGAAACTTACCAATGGCCGGATTACTACGAATTTAAATTCATCATTAAAACCGATGATAAACATTTGATTATCTCTAAGTTAGTTGGTTGCACTATTCATGAAACACCGTCTAAACAAGGCAACTATACCTCGGTTTCGGTCAGAAAATTGATCAAGACTACCGAGGAAGTCATCGAAATTTACGAATTGATGAGTACGATTAAAGGTGTCATAAGTTTATAAAAGAGGCGCAAATGAAGTTTAAGACTGCCCTTGTTCTTGGTGGGGGTGCCTTTGGCTCGGCCATGGGATTTGTTCTTTCTCAAAATTTTAAACAAGTCATTATTCTGGTCAGATCTCGAGAGATTTATGATGAAATAAATCGCGGTGAAAATTCGACCTACCTTCCTGGGCAAAAACTCCCTTCTTCGATCAGGGCGGCAAATACCTGGGAGGAAGTGGAAGAACTCACTCAAGGTGAAATAGAGCTCATCGTATCGGGCCTTCCGATGTCAGCGATTGAGGATTTTTGTTCTAAAAATGAATCAGAATTAAAACTTCACTTGAAAAGGGGTGTTCCTCTGGTGAATCTTGCAAAAGGGATTGACCATGAGACCCTGAAACTGCCGGATGAGCTTTTTAAGACTCATTTTGGAGAATTTCAGTCTCAGTTAATGTTCTTATCTGGGCCATCATTTGCTAAAGAAATTATTGATAAACAGATAACCATGGTTTCACTGGCAGGAGAAGATCGGGAAAAGATTCTCCTCACCTGCGACATGCTGGGGACAGATTTTTTTAAAGCCATACCCACGACGGATGTCAAAGGAGTTCTCCTTGGGGGATCGCTAAAAAACGTCATAGCCATTGCTGGCGGGATTATGGAGGGACTGGGCTACAACCACAACACCCGTGCCGCCTTGATCACCAGAGGGATTGTGGAGATGCTTCGATTTGGCGCCTTGTTTGGTGCACGCCCTGAGACTTTTTACGGGCCCTCGGGAATGGGGGATCTTATCCTTACTACGACCGGTGAACTTTCAAGAAATAAGGCCTTTGGAATTGAAATTGCAAAAGGTCGAATGCCTGAGGAGATCATTGCTCACTCCAAAAGTGTCGTTGAGGGTTATAAAACAACAAAGGCCGCATACCTTCTGGCCCAAAAAATGAACATTCGTGCCCGCATTTTTTCCGGACTCTATGAAGTCCTTTATGAACATGCAGACCCAAAAGAGGTTCTTCATGGACTCATGATGCTTCCGCCGAAATTTGAAGATTATGATGGATGATAAAAGCTCAGCTTATTTAAGTTTTTTTAAATGATCCTCGATCTTACCGATGCTGATTGTTTCGCCTAGAGAAATAATTTGACCATCTGGCC
>CAXNNO010000135.1:0-6482 GCA_964203555.1 Bacteriovoracales bacterium | reverse complement strand
GTTTCTCAAACTCACTCTTGAGCTGTCCGCAGGCGGCCAAGATGTCGCTTCCCTTAGTCGTGCGAATAGTGCAAGTAAATCCTCTCTTAATCATCTGATCCAAAAACCACATGATCTTTTGCTCTGATGGTCTCTTATATCTGGATCCCGGAAATTCATTAAAAGGAATGAGATTTATTTTAGATTCTTTAGAATTTAACAAAGCGGCCAGGGCAATAACATCTTCCATCGTGTCGTTCATTCCATCAATCAAAAGATACTCATAGGTGATTCTTCGGTGGGCCTTAAGAGGAATCAATTTGATTGCCTTAAAGAGTCTGTCCAGATCGTACACCTTGTTGATGGGCATAAGCTCAGTTCGGACATCATTTCGTGCCGAATGGAGCGAAAGGGCTATGTTGACAGGTGGAAAATCCAGGGCCAGTTTTTCTATCGCCGGCACAAGCCCCGAAGTCGAAAGAGTGATGCGTCTCTGGCCCAGACCCAGACCCTTTTCACTCATAAATATGAGGGTTGCCTTCTTCATATTTTCAAAATTATGAAGTGGCTCACCTTGACCCATGTAAACGATATTAGTTAATTTCTCGTCAGTATGAACATTGTCGATTAACCATTTTTGAATGGTCACATACTGCAAAACGACTTCACTTGTTTTAAGGTGCCTTTTTAGGCCTTGAGTAGCGGTATGGCAAAAGGTACATCCGACAGCACAACCTACCTGTGAAGAGACACAAAGAGTCAATCTGTCTCTGGCAGCAATTGCGACGGTTTCAACTGTTTGCCCGTCGGCCATTTTCACTAGAAACTTTCTGGTCCCATCTTTTGATAGTCCATTCCAAACAACTTGCAAGAGAGAAAAGTCATAGTGCTCTTGGAAAAACTCCTTGGCAGCTTTGGAAACGTTACTCCACTCTGAAGGGTGATGAACCCATTTTCTATAAACCCAATCAAAAATCTGGGTGGCACCAAAGGGGGAAAATCCCTTCTCGATGAGAAGAGATTTTAAATCATCAAAAGTAAGATCAAAAAATGAAGGCTTCATGGGCTAATAATTAAGGTAATGAGGGACGAATTGCAAGAGAATTGGAGTTTCAGGGATAAGATTACACAGTTGGAGCAATCATTGGATTCTGGGACCCGGGTACTTTCAACTAACTGAATAGCTTAGAAAGAAGACCCTTTTTCTTAGCGGACTCATTGATCAAGATTTCTCCATATTTATCAAATATTGAATTAAAGGACTTATGGTCACGGGAACCATCGAGTCCAATGTTGTAATCTTGCACCGAAATTAACCGGACCTCCCTTATGGAAAGTTCCTGGCATACTCTCAAAGCAAAGGCCTTCAAATCATCAAGATTTAAAAAATGAAGATGACTATGATCTGCATCCGGGACGGTTTTAGACATTTCGGTCAAAAGCTTTGGGTCGAGAAAACCATCTTGGGAAAAAAAATACACAACCCCGTAACTCGCTGGTCTGAAATCAACGTCCTGGTTTTGAGAGATTTGAAAATGATAAATGAGATTAAGTGACATTAAATCTCCTCATAATGACCGAAATCCAGGGCAATTTTACCATTGGGTAAAAGCTCGATGTCCACTCCATCAGTGGTTGATTTTGCAGTCGCTCGAGTGGGATCTATCATCTTCATAAAGGCAAAATGCTTATGAGTTTTAATTGTAACGTTTTTTTTATAACTTGTGGGATTGTAGATGTTGACCCTTCTGACATCAAGGTAAGAAAGCTCATGCTGGGAAGTTGCTCTTATTCTCCACATGGTAAAGATATCATCATCCATAATAATTTCAGGCTGAACGAGGTTAAAATATTTAAAGAGCTCGTCCCAATACTTTTCTTTGCTCGAATTTTCGACCAACTTATCACCTTCAAAAAGAATGAGTCTTCCCTCTCCAAGTTCACAAAGCTGAGTGGGAGTCATGAAATTGACTTCCTGGATTTTTATATTATTTTCAATTAAAAATATCTGCAGTTTTTTCTCAAAAGCCTCCCCAAGACCGGATCGATTGAGTAATATCCTCTGACCCATCATGAAAAGCTTCAAAATTTGGGCAAAGGTCGTTCGATCCAAATCTGGACCGTGGAAAAACTTCAGTTTACTTTGGTTTAAATCAATCCATTCCGGGTTAAATGGAAGTTGATCCTGGCTCTGGTAAAGCCAGCGAAAATTATTTTCTAAGAACTGAATGAGACCAATCTTTTCACTTTCATGATGTCTTTTTCCGCCAAAAATATCCACGACCCCAAAACGTCTGAATTCCTGCTCAAGTTGAGGACTCTGGCCTTGATAATTATATCTTTGCTCAATTTCCGTTGATCCAAAATGTTCAGCTAAAATCCAATTTAATAATTCTTTTTTTTCTTGAAAAGAGAGTAAGGCGCTTGAAATCCATTCTGAATTCACAAAATGTTGAAAAATATCCCTGGTAAAACCCAATTGAGACTTTCCGCTCGGAAGAGACCTGATAATGGATTCCCTGGGGCCGGCGCCCAATGAAACAATCTTTTGAACTCCCATCCAAAAGGGGCCTAAAGCAGCCTCGGCCGTAGCATTGAAGAGCTGCTCAACCTCTTTAGTAAAGCTCGCCTTGAGTTCAGCTTCGGTCCGCGGATTCGTTACATCGGCCCCCTTGGGAAAAGTCTTCTTGAGATAGCGCGAGAAACCCTGATCAAAGGCAATTGAAAAATCTTCCATGAAAGAATACTTTTCACCTTCCTGGTAATAGAAAAAAGAAGCTCCCCAAATAGGCGCCTTAATTTTATTGGTTCCGAGAAAATTTCCGAAAGCTTTAAGAAATCCCGTAAAAGACTGAAACACTTTGGGCTCGAAGTAAGAAAACATTTTGTTTAAATTAAACTCATGATCAAAAACGGCCAGATGAACACCCTCTCTGCCAATCGAAAGTGATCTAGCGGAATAAACAGAGATTCCGCCGTTGGGAAGAAACGGGGCCGGAGTTAGCGGCAGGATCCAGCAAAACTTTCGACCATGTTGATTCAACAGCTGAGTCAGTCGTAAAAGATCCCTCTCCGGTTGAATTCTTCCAAAGTCCCAATCCGTTCCCGAGTCAGCGTGAAAGCCCCAGTAAAGGGGAATAAAAATTATCTCGTGCTGTGGAAACTGGACAATTCGACTCTCCCACAGGGAGGCGGAGGTTTTCCAATAAAAAAACCACTGCTCGCCAGGCCGGACGGGATCAAATTGCTTGTGGTCATTCAAAAGAGTCATAATGCATTTTAGCCCAATTAAAGTCGATTATTGCAAATAAAAATTGGCAGTCGTATCTTTAATTTTAGTATCAATAGACAGCTTTTTTAACGGGTTAATCTTGATCGTAGCATCTAATTAAGAAGACTTCTCGATTTAATCATCAATAGCTTATCCATTGCAATTAAAACCATCAAATAAAAATGAAGTCATGGGATAAATAAAGTTTTTCCGGACCAAGAAATGGCATTACAAAAAATTTCATCACTGGTGTCGATAATCTTTTTCTGCTCACAGTCGACAGTTTCTCACGCAGCCGTATGCACTCAATCAACTATTGAAAATGCTCTCGCATCCAAGAGTAGCTTCATTTGGTCAAAAGAATGCTCGAACACACTTATCTCGGTCAATAAGCCGATCCACGTCGGAAGTAACAAAATGGTGGCCCGGCGACCTTCGAGGGCAATGTGTTTAGAAAGTGCCCTCGAGCTATCGGATCATGTTCAGATAAGGCAGATCCGGGAAATCACCCTTTGGCAAACTGTAAAGTGGCATCATTTAATACGGCCAGAAATAATCGGGTGGAGGGCTTAAAGCTTCTAAGAATACCTTCAATAATTGCAAATTCGCTCTCCAGACAGAGGAAGACGGAGTTGTTTACGCAAGTGGCAACAAGATTAAAGGCGGTGGTGCATTCAGAAATAAATATACAACAGGTAAGATTTATAACTGCAAAAATACCATCAGTGGTGCCGTCTACTCTGAAGGGAAAAAACCCATCAAAAGTTGTTCCTTTTAATTTCCTCGGATGTGCCGACCCGCATTAAACCTCAGATATTATCTTGATAAAAACTTTCATTCTCTTTTCCAAAAAAACATCTTTCCTATACACTACGGCTTGAAAATGAAAGGAAGATGATATGTGGTTTTTTACTCCCGAAGAAAAAGAAATTCAAAAAGTATGTCGAGACTTTGCCCAAAATGAGCTTGCTCCTTTTGCTGAAAAACACGACAACGAAGAAAGTTTTAATCTTAAGGCCTTCAAGCACATGGGCGACCTTGGTCTTCTCGGCATTACCGCCGATCCCGATTTTGGTGGATCAGCAATGGGGGCCACTGCCGCCACCATCGTGATGGAGGAATTCGGCAAGGCCTGTGCTGGATCAACCCTCTCTTATCTTGCCCATACCATTTTGTGTGTGAATAATCTCAACAGCAATGGCTCTCAGGCACAAAAAGAGAAATACTTACCGAAGCTCATTTCTGGTGAACATATCGGGTGCATGGGAATGTCCGAGCCGGAGTTTGGCTCTGATGCTGTTGGAATGCAAACGAAGGCAGTTAGAAATGGTGATTTTTATGAAATCACTGGAAATAAAATGTGGATTACAAATGCTCAATTTGCAGACGTGGTTTACTTGTACACAAGGACCGGCCCTGGCAAAAAGGATCTAACCACCTTCATCGTGGACAAGGGTACCCCGGGATTTAGTGTTTCAAAAGAAATTCACAAGATGGGAATGAGATCTTCCCCCACTGGTGAGCTATCGTTTGATAAGGCAAAAGTTCCGGTTTCAAACAGAGTTGGTTCAGAAGGTGACTCCCTCACCCATATGATGAAAAATCTTGAAATTGAACGCATAACCATTGCAGGTATCTCTCTCGGCATAGCTCAGGCATGTCTGGATCAATGTATTAAATACTCCGGAGAAAGAAAACAATTCGGAAAGAATCTGGCCAATTTCCAGCTTATTCAAAAGATGATTGCTGAGATGTATTCAGAAACTGAGGCCATGAGACGCATGCTCTATACAGTCTGTTATGAGTTTGACCACGGAAATAAGTCCAATAATCTCGCTTCGGCCGTTAAGCTTCAGTTACCAAAGATGGCGACAAAAATTGCTCTGGACGCTATCCAGTTGCATGGTGGTTACGGTTACTCCAGAGAGTTTCCGCTAGAGCGAATGATGAGAGATAACAAGCTCAATGAAATCGGCGCCGGTACCAACGAAGTCATGATCATGATTATTGCCAAGAATCTTTTAAAAGATGCACTGAGAGATTAAAAAAATGAATGATTTTCAAAAAGAACTCGTTTCAAACTTAAGAAAATTTTGTGAATCGTCTATCGAGCCCCATATGGAACATGATGATCATGAAGAAAAATTTCGAATGGAGATTTTCCGAGGTCTCGGAGAATTCGGAGTGACCGGCGTGACGCTGCCGGAAGAATACGGCGGAGCAGGCCTGACTTACCTCGACTACAGTTTGATCCTAGAGGAGATTGCCAGAACCTCTGTGCCTTATGCCGTGACAGTTTCAGTTTCAGGTATGGTTCAATCAATTCTCCAGGAGTTCGGGAACAAGGACCAGAAAGAGAAGTACTTATCAGAACTCACATCCGGAAAAGAAATCGGGGCCTTTGCTTTATCCGAATCTCATGCAGGTTCTGATGCCGCAAATTTAAAAACAACCGCAAAAAAAGTTGAAGGCGGCTACGTCCTGAATGGTACTAAGATGTGGATCACATCCGGCGGAATTGCAAAAACCTATATCGTCATGGCCCGCAGTGGTGGAGAAGGGGCCAAGGGTGTATCCGCCTTTATTGTTAGCGATGGCATGAAAGGATTTTCTTTTGGTAAGGCCGAGAGAAAAATGGGATGGAAAACTTCTCCGACTCGAGAATTAGTTTTTGATAATTGTTTTGTACCAGAAGAAAATAGGTTAATGGATGAAGGACAAGGTTTTAAAGTTGCGATGGGAGGCCTTGACAAAGGGCGTGTGGCCATAGGCGCGATTGGCGTAGGTTGCTCGCAGAGAGCATTGGATGAAGCAATCCGTTACTCGCTTACGCGTCAACAGTTCAAACAACCTATTTTTGATTTTCAGGGACTGCAGTTCATGCTATCTGATATGGCGACCGAGACAGAGGCTTCTCGTCTTTTAGTGCAATCGGCAGCGATCTCAATTGATTCCGGATCTGCGAACTCAAAACTTTGTTCCATGGCAAAACTTAAAGCAACGGATACGGCCATGAAAGTCACAACTGATGCCGTTCAGGTTTTGGGTGGCGTTGGATACACATCGGAGTACCCAGTTGAGCGTTTTATGAGAGATGCAAAAGTTCTTCAGATCGTAGAGGGCACAAATCAAATTCAACGAGTGGTCATAGCACGCCACCTTAAAAAAGAGTACGAACATCATGCTTAAATGGAATATGAGATCAAGTCACAAGACTCAAATAACCTCTTCT
>CAXNNO010000134.1:0-6484 GCA_964203555.1 Bacteriovoracales bacterium | reverse complement strand
CCGGAAAGTTTAGCTAAAGATCATGGTTATACTCTTTGGGGCGAGGAATTGGAAAAAAGGTTTAACTTTTTGGTTGAGTATACCCGCAGAATCGAAACAACAAATCTGCGTTCGATTGAAAATCTTTTTACAAAGCGCCAGACGTTCGGCAGGGTGATGAAAAAAGAATTGTCTGATGATCACTACAGGAAAAGTTTAAATCACTATCTTTTAGGCCTGAAATCCCGATATGATAAAAATAAAATGAATGTCAGAGAAATGAGTGAGTTGAAATATTATGTTTGGATACTGAAAAATGGAAAAGTCTAAAATTAAATTCATCCTTGCCTCCGCCTCTCCTCGTAGAAAAGAGCTCATAGGGTATCTGAAAGTCTCATTTGATATTTTAACTCTGAATGTCCCGGAAGAATCTTCAGCAACAGATCCACAAAAATATTCGCAGGAAATTGCCAATCTAAAAGGGGATGCTGTTGTTGAAAAAATGTCCCGTGAAAATAGAGAAAAATCTTATTTTATCGTTTCCGCTGATACGATTGTTTGCCTGAATGGAAAAATTTACGGAAAACCATCATGCCGGGAAGAGGCCGGTCAATTCCTTAGGGAGCTTGCGGGGAAATCACATTCAGTTTTTACTGCGGTCTCTGCCAGGCTGGTTATTCATGGACAAGTTCATGGGTTTTCATTTGTTGAAGAATCAAGAGTGACTTTCAATGAACTTTCGTCAACATTACTTGAGCGCTACCTTGATACCGGAGATTCACTTGATAAGGCCGGGGCGTATGGTATCCAGGGGCCGTCATTAACTTTTATTTCGAGAATAGAAGGTGACTACGCAAATGTTGTAGGATTTCCATTAAGTCGATTTGTCCTTGAAGCCGATAAATTTTTTAAATCTCATTTCCCGGAAGTTTCACAATGGTTAGATCTTTTTTAATAGTGCTCGCTATCTCAAGTTCTATTGCACAGGCGGACTTGTTCGAGTTTGGTGATAAAGATTCGGGGACAAAAATAGTAACTTTGATGGATAGAATTAAGGCACTTAAAATGAATGATGGCCCTGAATTTGAAGCCCTCTTCAATCAAAACATTCAAGGTATCGAAAATGCACTTGAAGAGGATAAGCGTTTTTGTGCCGGAGAGTCTGTCAACAAGCAGGGAAAAACACTGCCTGTATCTCAAAAGCAGTTTTGTATGAGAGAGCTTAAAAAACATTACCTGGATGCGACGGTCACAATATTTGAAGTGAAAAAGAAGTACCTCGAGTTTATTCACCAAACACAGATCCGTAAATTATCTGAAATTCAAATTAAATTGAAAGCGGATATCGAAAAAAATTTTTAATTTCTTAAAACTTCTTCCTGAACTTTTACTACCATAGATGCCACACCGGTTCTTGGCTTGAGGCTTCTGACGGCCATCATTGATCGCATAGGGCGAATGCTTTTTGGTTTAGCTTTGGGATTGAGTTTATCAAGAGAAATCATTTTCGGATCAAGTGTTTCTTTCGTTTTCATAGGGAACCTCGGATTAAAGTAGCATTATTCTTATGCTAGAATCCCAGGTCGTCAAACGAAAGGATCTAGCGAGTACTATCAGGGTGTTTATTGTTCAACACGTTACTCCCGTTAAAGTACATTTTTCTCTATCGGCTAGAACTCTTGCTACCTTGAGCTTTTTACTCGAGAGCTTTTCGCCGTAGGACCATTATAGCACTCATGCTGGTCTGGAGGTTAAACTGGGGAATTTTTACCTACTCTGAATTGATTACCTCATTTTATTCGAGTTCGTTAAACTAGGAATAACGTAATATTCACAAGTTAGGAATAGACATGAGGTTTTATCTCTTACCATTTTTTTTGTCACTAGCATCGTGCTCTATCCAAAAAATCGCCCTTCGGTCGGCAACACCTGTTCTTGTGAACGCATCTGATGGAATGATGAAAGAGGGAAACTGGAGATTTTTTAAGGACTCCGCCCCCGGAAATATTAAATTTATGGAAGTGTTGTGGGAGCAGGATAAATCCAATCTCGGATTCCTCTCGGCCTTAGTTAAAAGCTACGCCGGGTATTCTTTTGCCATTGCCGAAACTCTTGCTCTTGAGGAGGAATTATCCGGGAGAGAGGATGCCAGATGGAAAAGGGAGGCGATAGTCTATTACACTCGTTCATTAGATTATGGGCTTCGGTATTTAAAAGAAAAAAATATTTCAAATGCAGATTTATTAACAAGTACTGAAGCCGAACTAACTAAAAAGCTCGAAGAGTTAGATCGTTCAGATATCCCGGCCCTCCTTTATACCGCCCAGTCGTGGGGAAGTTTAATAAATCTCCAGAAGGATAATATTGCTTTAGTTTCCCAGGTTCCTAAAGTGAAAGTCATATTTGATCATGTTTGTCGATTGCAGCCAAATATTGATAATAATGTTTGTGATATTTTCTACGCTCAATATGAATCATCACGACCTAAAATGCTTGGAGGAAATCCTGAAAAAGGTGAGAGACTATTTAGCGAGGCGATTAAAAGAAATCCTCAAAATCTCTTGATAAGAATGAGTTATATCCAGTTTGTCCTCGTTCCGCTAATGGATGAAGACAGGTACGAAAAAGAAGCGGTAGTTCTTCGGCAAGAGTTTAGTGATTGGGAAAATTTGAATAGAGATGGTCTAGAAAGTGTTTCCCCATACAGGGACGCCCAGGAACTCAATCTCTTTAATGCGATAGCACAGAAACGTTTTTTAATTATAGAAAAATATAGGAAGAAAATTTTTTAAAAGGTTACTCATGTTCAAAGTACTTATGTCTTTAAGTCTTTTGTGTTCATTGAATGTTTTTGCTGGAGAGCAGATTAAGTTGGCAGTCCTTGTTCCGGAGGGAACAACGTGGGGCAATAGTCTCAAAAAACTCGCAAAGGAAATTGATACCGTTACCGGTGGGGAAGTCAGTTTTAAAGTTTATTATGGCGGAGTCGCGGGAGATGAGCCTGACGTTTTAAGAAAGGTTCGGATCGGCCAGCTTCATGGCGGAATTTTTACCGGTAAAACTTTGGGTGATATTTACGGTGATGTACGCGCGATGGAAATTCCCTTCACCTTTTATGGAAACCAGCCAAAGGCCTCGGCCACTCTCAATAAACTAGCACCCCAATTCAATCAAGGCCTGAAAAAGAAAGGTTTTGTTAATCTCGGGTTCTATGAGGTGGGGCAAGTTTACGTCGTTTCGACCAAAAAAGTATCAAATATGAATGACTTAAAAGGAGTTAAAATTTGGTCTTGGGAAGGGGACCCATTGGTTTCATCTTTACTCGAATCTCTTCAGCTCGTGAGTGTTCCTCTGGCCTTACCTGATGTGCTGTCTTCTTTATCGACTGGAATCATCAATGCGGCCTATGCTCCTCCATTGGCGATCATAGCACTTCAATGGCACACGAAAATTAAATTTCTGGTCGATTTTCCAACGGCCTACTCAATCGGTGCACTTCTGGTTTCAGATAAGGTGTGGTCAAAAGTCAAACCGGATCATCAACAGAAAATAATCTCTTTATCACAAAAGTATATAAGCGAAGCGAATAACAAATCTGTTACAGAAAACGAAATTGCCCGTGCTCAACTTAAAAAGAGCGGAATTGAATTTGTTTCTTTTCCTGAAGCCGACTACAAACAGGCCGCTTCTGTCAGATCTCAGGTGATAAATAAATTAAAAAATAAATATCTCTCGCCAGAAATTATCGAAAAAATTAATCAAGCGACTAATTAATGGAAAAAATAGTTTCTTCTTTTGACGAGATACTTGAAAAAATGAGCCGTTGGAGTTTGATCATAAGTCTTTACCTCATTTTGGGCCTGGCCGTTTTGTCGATAGTGCTCCGATGGGCCGGATTAAGCCCTTTATGGATTGATCCCCTGATCAGGCATTTAGTCTTTTTGTCCGCATTCCTGGGTGGCTCACTTGCCACGAGTAAAGGTGTTCACATCAAAGTGGATCTTCTTACCCATTTTATTGAAAACTCCAGATCAAAAGTTCTTCTCTGGCTTCATCGGAATCTTGTGACTTTCTTTTGTTTTGCTACAACTCTGGTGCTAACCAAGGCATCTTGGGACTTTTTTCTTATTGAAAATGAATTCGGTTCAACTGCTTTTCTTGGCATTCATAGTTCTTATCTCGTGAGCATAATTACTGTCGGAATGGGCCTTATTTGTTTGCGTTTTTTTAACAGGCTCCTTATTGGACTCATGCAAGGGGAGTCTCGTGACCATCTTAGCGTATAGTGCAATTTTTTTCATCGCAATCCTTGGTGCTCCCATATTTGCTGTTATGGCCGCCCTGGCACTAATTTCTTTTTATTTTAGCGGAATCGAACTCTCTGCTGTCTCAGTTGAAATCTATCGCCTTGCTTCGGCCCCAACAATATTGACGATTCCTCTTTTCACATTCGCCGGCTACGTTCTTGCAGAATCAAAAGCACCGGTAAGACTTCTTCGATTGTCTCAGTCTCTTCTGGGTTGGATGCCAGGAGGAGTTGCGATCGTGTGTCTTTTTGTGTGTGCCTTTTTTACCGCCTTCACCGGAGCATCCGGTGTCACTATTATTGCCCTTGGTGGTTTGTTATACCCAATTCTTATTCAGGAAGGCTATTCTGAAAGATTCTCACTCGGGCTTATCACCACATGTGGTTCCTTGGGTCTGCTTTTTCCTCCAAGCTTACCGATCATTCTCTATGGTATCATTGCCAAAGTTGATATTGATCAATTATTTTTAGCGGGCCTCGTTCCCGGGTTTGTCTTATTGCTGGTCCTTGGCGGGTACTCAATTTTAAATGCAAAAGACATAAAAAAGATCAAGCATCCTTTTTCATTTCAAGAACTCAAACTCTCTTTATGGGAGGCCAAGTATGAACTTCCCCTTCCAATCTTCATTCTGGGTGGAATCTATGGTGGATTGTTAACGGCGACCGAGGCGTCTGCTCTTTCCGCATTTTATGTATTCATTGTGAATGTTTTTTTTACTAAAGATCTCTCTCTCAGTCGTGATTTGCCTAAAGTCATTATTGATTCCTTGACCCTCGTTGGAGCGATCCTTCTCGTTTTGTGTTGTGCTCTTGGCCTGACTAATTATCTGGTGGATGAAGAAATTCCCATGAAAATTCTTGAGGCGATGAGAAGTTTTATTACAAATAAGTATTTATTCCTATTTGTATTAAATATATTTCTTCTTATCGTTGGTTGTTTAATGGACATATTCAGTGCGATCATTGTGGTTGTACCTCTTATTCTTCCCATCGCTGAACAGTTTGGAGTCAACCCTCTCCATCTTGCGATTGTTTTTCTGACAAATCTGGAGATTGGCTACATTACTCCTCCAGTTGGTATTAATCTCTTTATCAGCTCCTTCCGATTCAACAGACCGGTTCTGGAGCTTTACAGGGTGAGTGTTCCGTTTTTAATACTAATGTTAATTGGCCTGATTATAATAACCTACATACCATGGCTGACTTTACTTTGGTTTTAAAATTATTTGCCGGATTATTCCTGATAAACTTTGCCTTCGCAGTAAGGCCTGATCGTATTCACGACGAGGGTTATCTTGGCGAAAAAAATATTGATTTTTATTCAGAAAGGTATCAACCCTTAATTCTTCAGGATATTTATCAGGGGAAAATGACATTTGCAGATGATGTCTTTTTTCAGAATTTTTTTCAGCAACACCTTTTTCAGACCGAAAAAGATTATACCCAGTTTCTTAAATCAGAGTTAAACGGGGGGCTCATCTGCTCAAATGAACTTCTTTCAGAGCATTTTGATGACATTCGTTTCTCTTACCGGCTGATTACTCTGAGCTATCTTTTGGAAGGTGCCTGGCACTTAAAAATGACTTCTGACCACTTTGGTTATAAGAATGGTTGTAAATTTGATCTCAAGGATTGGCTTAAAACCTGCAGGCCTCGATCTTTTCAAATGAAGAAGTTCATCGAGAGACTCACAAGCTTCTCACCACGCTACGATGAACATTTACCCATTGGTTATAAAAAAGAAGACTGGTGGAAAGAATATAATGAGAAAAATTTAAAATGGTTCTCTCACTACAGAATAAATGCCGACTGCGGAGCTCATTGCCGTTCTGAGACTATTCCAGATAATTTTCAAAAATCCTGTGAAAATGACCAGAAGCTCATGACTTTAATTTGCTCTGAGACAGACGAGATTTATGGACTTTCTACCAACAGAGATGCCTATTATCTCATCGGGATATCAAACATAATAAACACCTATAACAAAAAAGGTGAGGCACTGGGTTGCCTGCGTCGATTCTCTGAACTCATGTCCCATAAAGAAGTCCGATACGATGTTCTTAATCAGCTTTTTCCATCCTTACAAACCTTTTTGCGTCAAAGACATAATGAAAGATTTCTCCAAGGAAGAGTGTTCTTTTTTGGTTCAGGAAAAGAATTCGAAGAAAAGGGGCTCTCTGATTTTTATGTCAATGATCA
>CAXNNO010000133.1:0-6485 GCA_964203555.1 Bacteriovoracales bacterium | reverse complement strand
TCCCCTGAATGCCCCCTGTAAAGATAATCGGAACTTGTTCATTCGTTACGAGCTTATTAACAAAATCCTGGGCACTCTTGGAGCTATAAGCACTAACAATGTAGCTCTTCTCCTCATACAGTATTTTACTTGGATTTCCTCGGGTCATTGTTCCCTTCTTTTGATAACTCGCAATCTGCACAGAACTTAACGGCTCCAGGTTCTCAAGCTTATTTTTGATGGGTTTGGTATTATTCCCACAACTCGTGAGGATAAGAGAAAATAAAAATATTTTAATCATCATGGTTACTCATCCCATATTTTTTGAATGAAGACAGAACTGCAAAAAAACTGCTAATTGAATTCGCATCCATATTTCCTTGTCAGGATTTTGATTTGACTGACGTAATCCCTGATCGTCCCCGGGCAAGTCGTATCGTGATAGTAATTGTGCCACTTCAGGTATTTGATCCGGGGATATTTTTTTTGGAGCTGACAACTAAGCCGTGCAATAGAATCCTGGGTATTCTCGCTGGGATATCTGGGGGCGTCGACCGGATATCCATGAGGATTGGTACTGGAAAAGGGTGAGTACGTGCCAATGATGACCACTCCGATCGTTGTTACGTTGGCCTTGATTTTCCCCTCTTTTATGAGCGAGAGGTTAACTCGAAACTCTTCATTTTCTTTTCCGCAAGTGACTTTACCTTCATCCCAAATCTTTTGTTGAACTTCATCCATCGTTACAAATGATCCGGAACCGGCGTGGGCCCCCACGATGTTTAATGGACGGCCTACTGTGAATTTTTTAATCGGAGTGGATTGCCCTTGGTAGGGAGTATTTAAAATATAGGAGTAGGCGATCATGTACCAAGGATCCGCAGAAGTGCCTCGAGTTAAGTGAAGATGATTGACTTCTT
This sequence comes from Bacteriovoracales bacterium, assembly GCA_964203555.1. GTDB lineage: Bacteria > Bdellovibrionota > Bacteriovoracia > Bacteriovoracales > Bacteriovoracaceae > Peredibacter. The sequence goes on along the minus strand of CAXNNO010000133.1, from coordinate 5,586 downwards.
TTGGAGTATCAGTGTTTGGTGTCTCTGAGTGGTGCAAAACAATCGTATCGATGATTTCTACTGGGCGTTTGCAGAAGCTCGCTTTAGAATTTTTTTCATATTTCATCTCCTCTATCCTGGTGTATTCAACCGGCCACTCGGGCGCCCGGGCCACGACCCAGCTCGAAATGAGACAACTAAAAAACGCGATAGAATATTTCAACTGATTCTTCCCCTAGTGAAGTCTTATCGGTTAAGTCGGGTAATACTTGAGAAATAGAAATAAAAATTCTTGAGAAGTTGTATTGTTAAGCATTATGATTAAGTCATGGAGGAACTATGAAATTTAAAAGCTTTAGAGAATTTTATCCGTATTATTTACGAGAGCATACGGATTTAACCTGCAGAAAGCTTCATTTCATTGGTAGTTGCGGAGTTATCTCTTTGCTTGTTTTGTTCTTTTTTACAGGTAACCCCCTGATTCTTGCTCTAATTCCGGTCACGGGTTACGGATTTGCGTGGGTAGGGCACTTCGTTTTTGAAAAAAATCGTCCCGCCACCTTCAACCACCCTTTTTACGGCCTCATGGGTGATTTTAAAATGTTTTGGGAAATTTTGACGGGAAAAATTTCTGCATTTTAAGAACTCGCACTTGAGTAATTTTTAAGCCCTTTTTTCCAGAAAAATAACATCACAATCCACAGGCCCGAGCTGACCGAGAAGAGGTGGATAAATCTCGACGAATCAAATCCCTCAATAAAGAATCTCGCTGGAAACGATGCCACCAGGCCGAACGGCAAAAAAACTGTAAACAATATTCTGATCCATCCCTTAAAAATGCGATCCGGTCTCTCCATCGCAAGCCCCAGAGTATGAAAGAGATCAATAAATCCCCGTGCATTCTGGGTCCAGAAAACCGGCAAAATCATCAACATTTGAATGCAATAATAAATGAGCGATCCATTCATCAGAAGAATAATTAATCCAAAAAGTTTCTCCAGATCCCATGACTGGGAATATGAAAAAAGTGAATAGAAAAAAAAACCTGTGGCAATCAACAGATTGATAAATGAATTGGCAGAAAATTCTCTCAGAGAAAGAAAGAACAAAGGAGAGACGGGTCTAATCAGATAATAATCGAGATCTCCTCTATTGATGTAATAAGGAAGCCACCACATGTTGGTTGAAAAGATCGTCATATTGATAGCATCCACCAGAAGAAAGCTTCCAACAAAGATCATCATCTGCTCGTTTGTCCATCCCCCGATCAGAGGAGTGTGAAGGAATAAGATTTCAAATAGAGCGATATTAATTATGTAATAAATAACATCCATCATGATTCTGAAGGTGAAATCAAGCCTGAATTCCATCGCTTTTGAAAATGAGAAACGAAGAAAAAAGAGATAAAGTCTAAAATATCTTTTCAAATTCCAACCCCTGCATAGTGGTGCTGTCCCTTTTTCCATAGAAGTTTTGCCATCCATCTGAATAAAAATGCCCAGAAGATTAAAAAGACTATTCCTGTCCCGAGTTCCGTTCCGGTTGCCACGCCCATGGTTGACCTAATAGGAAGACTCACGAGATAGGGAAATGGAGTGAATTTCAGAATTTCTTGCATGACATCAGGAAAAAAAGTCAGGGGAATATAGGCGCCACCGAAAAAGAAGCAAAAAAATCTGATCATCACCATGAGTGACCATATATTATCGGCCCAGAGTGAAATCAACTCTATTAAGATCGCAAGATTTAAATAGGCAAATGAGGCGACCATAAAAACAATCACACCAATGCCAAGATTTAATCCAATCTCAAACGAGAGTCTGTCTTGAAAAAAACTGTACGCCAAAAAAATGAGAACGAGCTGCAAACCATAGAACGCACTGTATGTGAGGTAGGAGATCGTTTTATATTCAAAAAATGAGATGGGATAAATCAAATACCGATTGAATGTTCCATCATAGATTTCTCTTGAGATAAATCCCAGGTTCTCACCCGTTAACATTTTGGAGCCAATTGGCACAATCAGGTAATAAAGAGTCATGGTTTCAAGAGTGAATCCCGCCATCACCTTGCTTCCAGTTGATTCAAAAATACTTTCCCAGAGAGAGCGGGCAACAAGAATTTGGATTAATATCTGTCCGATAAATGTTACCCAGAAATCCGTTCTGAAGGCGAGGATCTTTCTGATTTCTGAGGCCACCAGGAAGCGCCACCACTTCATATGGTTTTCAATCCATGCTTCATGATCGACTCGATAATATCCTCAACCGATGGGTCTTGAATGTTGAGGTCGATAACTTCATTGGTCCTGAAAATTTCAGATGTTTGAGCTGCGAGATCAGACCTCGCGACACTCACTTTAAATGTTTTCTCTCTGGTCGTTACGGTAAGGCGCTTTTCATCTCCCATCATTTTTTGAACTTCGGAGAGTGCACCGTCGTAGACAAATCCGCCTTCTTTCATAATAACAATTCGCGGGCATAGTTCCTTAATATCTTCCATGTAGTGTGAAGTTAGAATCGTGATCGGCCTGAATTCTCTTTGATAATTTTTCATGAACTCGCGAACAGCTTTTTGAGCAGAGATGTCTAATCCGATGGTCGGTTCATCCATGAAAATGACTTTCGGCCGGTGAAGTAGAGCTGCCATGAGTTCAATTTTCATTCTCTCACCCAAGGAGAGCCTTCTCACTTGGGTTTTAAGCTGATCTTTCACCATCAAAGTATCAGCAAGAAAATCCAGATTATTTTTATAAATCAAATCATCAATTTGATAAATTTCTTTCAAGAGAATAAAGCTATCAAGGGCGGGAAGGTCCCACCACACTTGGGCTTTTTGACCCATGATGAGAGACATTTGTTTTCGATACTCGTTGTTACGCTCCCAAGGAACAAAACCCAGTACTGTGGCCTCGCCTGAGGTTGGGTGAACAATGCCAGCAAGAATTTTTACTAACGTAGTTTTCCCGGCACCATTGGCCCCGATAAGACCGATGATTTCTCCTTGCCTGACTTCTAGCTCGACTGATTTTAGAGCAGTTTTAGATACCTTCTCCCGCCGAACCAGTGCTTTTAGTGACCCCTTAAGTCCGGGCTCCTTGATGTGAGAGGTGAATGTCTTGGTTAAATTCTTTATCCTGATCATTGCTTTTCCAGAACGATACCTTTGAGGTAATTTCCTTCAGGAAAGCCCTTCAGTGTGGGACAATCCTCGCCGAGCTGAAGACGGGTGATCATTTTATAATTGAGCTTTAGTTCTGAAAAATAGTCCTTCAGGACTCGATCAAATTTATCCTGAGTCAGCTGATGTGTGTTGAGGAAAAGGACTAACTTCCCTTTGGGTTTAAGAACCCTGTCCATCTTCGAAATGAGTTCTTTGTAGGCCTTAATCGCGGAAGTCCTTTTTTCCCCATCTGACGAAGAGGATGGGGGATCACAGATAATGAAATCAAATTTTTTCTCAGCGTTCTTGAGTTCATCCAGGGCCAAATCGACACTCTTTACGATTGATTCATGTTGCGTATGATTGAGCTCCGGATTAAGGGCAATATTTTGCTGAAGCCATTCGATATATTTCGGAGACAGATCTACGGACACAACACTTGTCGCACCCATTTTCATCGCCCAGAGAGAAAAGGCACCGGTATAGCTGTAAAGATTTAAAACACTCATATCCGGTCGAACATATTTTGTCAGTGCGTGTCGGATAGAACTCATATCGGTGTAGAGGCCGTGATCATAGGACGAACCAAGCCTTATCAGATACTGCATGCCAAATTCAGAAATATGAAATTCATCCCGACGGCCGGAATCGAGAGCATTTTGAGGTAATTTCTGCAGCTCTTTGGTTTCTCCCCGAAGCTGCAACCAGAGATTCTCATCCGTGATGTCCGGAAAAAAATCCAGTACAGTTGTTTGAATAATCGATTTATAGCGATTCCAGAATCCCGTATAAAACTGGATCAAAACCCTGTCTTTGAGTCTTAAAATAAAAAGACCCGGGAGCTGGTCTGCCTCCCCGAAAACAAGATAATAGTTCTCCCTCTCCGATAGATTTTTGTCTTGAACTCTTTTTTCAAAAGCCAAATCAAGCCTCGCCTGGATACTGGCAGTGAAATGCTGCACTTCCCGGTCGAATGGTAATTTGGTGCTCCACAATCTTGCCTTAATATTTTTGTGGTAAGGATCGTGCAGAAGAAGGGCCAATGGCTTTTTTCTTTCATCAGTCGCAATCACAAATTCAGATTGCCTTGGAAACCGATTAGAAAAATTATCAGGTGTAATCCATGGATGACCCTGACGGAGTAATTTAATAGATACCGGATGGATCTGGCATTCAGGAATTTTGTTCATGTGTAGTTCCGAAAAGATTATTGCTTCAGCTTATTTATTCTTTCTTCAGTTTTATCGAGAAGTCTAAGAAGAATGTTGGTCGCGAGGTATGGATTTTTCATGTGCTCCGTCAGCCCAAGTTGATCCATAATGACTTCGCATTCATTTTCAATCGTACCCAGAAAGGGGTCAAAATGGTTGCCCAGAAATTGAAGCTTTTTCATAAGTATTTCTACTTCAAGAAAATTCAACATCTCCAGAAGTTGTTTTTCAAATGTGGCAATAAATGTCTCATGTGTGGCAACGATCTTCGTTTCAATATTTTTCTGAAGTGAATTCATATGGACGAAATTATGACAACGCCTTGCAGGCTGTCAATCAATCGAAGAAACTCTGTCTCAATTAGTTTTGGGAGCACGCACCATGTCCTACGTTTTTTACCTTTCAATCATTTTAAGTTTAGTTTATTGGGTGGAGCGTCCATCACGAACTGATTCTAAGTCTCTGAATATTCGAAAGGATCCAGGAGAAGAATTAGAAAATTGGCTCAAAAAATTCAGCTGGGGAAATCATCAAACGGTTCTGGATCCGGGTAAATTGCCGGAGTACAAATTTTATACTGGTATCGTCACAATCCTTCTTCAGCTCGCTCGAAAAATGGGCGGAAATTATCAGGAATCCATACTCTATTTGAGAGAGGGTCTGCAGTCGGACCGGCAATTTGAAAAGAAAACTCACGAAATCACTCTTGGCCTTTATCTTCAGATGGGACTCATGATGGCGATGACTTGGATTTTTATCTTCAGTGCTCTTTACCTGGTGGAAGTGAAAATGAGTATGTATAAACTCGTTCTCATTTTTATCTGGCAGCTCATCGGGATGACCTCCCTGCCTTTTATCCTTAAGTACCTGAGAAAAAAATATTTTGCGGACATAGGAAAGATTTGGAAAATTCTTTTCGTCTTGAAGTCTCTTTTAAAAGTCCCACTATCCCGATCGGAGGTTCTGACCTATTCCGGTGTTCAGGAGTTGGCCCACATCAAGCAAAAATCTCTCGACGTCATCGTCATGAAACTTAAAACCACCTGCCAAAATACCCTTAAAATGGGAATAAGTTATGAAGATGATGTCAAATATCTGATGGGAGAGCTTCGATTTCAGGAAAAATGGCATTTTGAACTGTTTGAAAAAAGACTGGTGGTGATAAAGCTAGTGCTTTTATCAGTTTTTTTCCTCCCCTCATACCTCTCTTTTATTTTTTTGTTATTGGGTGACC
>CAXNNO010000132.1:0-6499 GCA_964203555.1 Bacteriovoracales bacterium | reverse complement strand
CCCTTTTTTATGAGAGCATTATGACTTGTCGTTTCGGTTTCAAGGTCTTTTGTTATGGACTTTATTTTTTTATCATTTTCATTGTATTTATCATAATAGGCGAGAAGACTTGTGAAGCCTCGGTCAAGACCGTCAAAGTTTTTCAGTGTTAATTCGAGCTTGATGAGTTCATTTTGAAATTCTTCTTTCTGATTTTTTAGAGCGACTCCGGAAACCTCATCACCTTTGAGTTCTCCGAGTTTTATCTCGATTTCATTTTTTGATCGCTCGAGTGTTTCAATTTCATTTTTAAGTTCACGACCCATGTTCTCAAGAAGTTCACCCGGATAAAGTTTTTCAAGAATTTCTTTTCGATCAGTAAATGAACTTCCAAGAAATTTCGCAAATTCACCCTGATTGAGGATAATGCACTTACAGAATTGATCAAAGTTAAGGTTCAGAAGTTCAGCCACACCGACTGGTGAGATGTTTTTATTCGACTGAAATTCCGGTTTTTCAATCGTATAAAGGTTTCTTCCCGGAGTTTGGGGACTTGAATAGGGCCCTCCATTTTGTTTCCTGACTTTTGCCTTCCAGTCAGCGTAATAATATTGACCTCTGACCTGAAAGATAAGCTCAATGCTGCCTTCTTTTTCACCCAACGTGACAACATCGAGCTGCTGGACATTTTTTTTATAAATATCCCCGTAAAGACACAGTCCGATACAGTTCAGGATGCTTGATTTTCCGGAACCTGTTTCTCCTGTGATGGCAAAAAGTGTACTGATTTTTTGAATTTCAAGAAAATCAATCTCATGCTCTCCCTTTAGGGAAGCGATATTTCTTATCCTAAGACGAATGAGACGCATGCTTAACCTTTTCAAGAAGTTTCATGAAGTCATTCATAAGGTCATCCGGCATTTCTTTTGATTCAGGATATTTTGTCGCATAAAACTCCTGGAACAATTCAACCGGTGACAAGTCAAAAATCTTTTCAGATCGTTGCGTTTTTTCTTCTCCGGTCTGATAGATCGGCATATAGGAAAGAAGTTCCATCCCTTTTTTTTCCAGGAGAGATTTTATTTCATCAACGAGGCCGGACCTTGGTGTGGAGAGCTCAATTTGAATTTCCACCACGGGCCTCAGACCCGTTTGGGCGTTGAGTTTCTGGATTTGATTTAAGTAATCACTCTCTGTGGTCTTGATGATGAACAGATGTCTGAACACTGGAACCATCAGTAAAGATGAACTCAAGGCCCCTTCATTTTCATCAATCAAAACCACTGACTTCCTGGCCGTTTCCGAAAAACGCAGAGGAATGGGGGATCCCGAATAATAGCACTGCTGAGCAACTTTCTGTGGTTTATGAATATGGCCCAAGGCCACGTAGTCAAAGGTTTTTAAAATTTCCGTTGGAATGGAATCAACTCCACTGAGTGAGATCACCTGCTCGGATGGACTGGATTCAAATACACCTGCCAAATGGTGCAGCATCAGAATCTGGGGAAGAGTTTTATCACGTATTAAATACTTCTTAAGGGCCTCAAGAGCGTCACCCTCACCTTGGGGGAGAAGTTCGTAGGATCTGAAAAAGGGGATAGCGCAAATTTCAATGTTTCCCGCTCTGATCCAGTGGTCTTCAGGCGCTTCTGAAAGTTTACCCCAAACTTTTACTCTATGATGGGAGAGTATTTTGGAAGGTGCTTCAAGAAGAAGACCCGAATCATGATTGCCGGCAATGATGAGAGTATTAGTCTCAGTTTCGGTCGATAATCGGTGAAGAAAATTATAAAAAGTTTCAAGACTCTGATGCGGGGGAGTTGGAGTATCAAAGATATCGCCTGCGACCAGGAGAAGTTCAACTTTTTGTTCTTTAATGGTTTCAATCAGCCAACCGAGAAATAACTCATGCTCTAAAGATCGATCGAGGTTGAAAAGTCTTTTTCCCAGATGCCAATCAGAAGTGTGAAGAATCCTCATGGATTATCTCGGTGGCCGGTTTCGTCCTTGATTCTGACCCTGGCCTCCACCTTGAGGACGGTTTTGAGATTGAGCTCTCCCATCTTGCCTCGGCCCGCGAGACTGATCACGATTGGGATTCCTGTTATCGCTTCTCGGGGCTGCGCCTTGAGGGCGACTTTGTTGCCCTTGTCGGTTGTCCGGATGAGGTCCTCGGCTATTGCTGCTGCGATGATCTCCCTGGGAGCGTTGATGATCAGGAGAATCGGTTCTTGTTCTTACAGGTTCGTTTTCAAAATATTTATCATCTTCATCATCAGGTAAAAGTTCATCATCAGAAGGAGTGTAGAATATTTCTTCCTCTTCATCGGGAGTTTTTACTTTTGTTCTTGAACTTTCTAACTCTTGAAGATCGGGTAGAGAGTAATCAAGCGACTTTTCTCCGAAGAGGGATTGAAAAATATTATCAGCAAATGATTTTGACTTATCTTTAAATGTCTTCACTTCAGACTCAAAGGCCTTGAGCTTTTGGACCTGAGATTCATCCATACCGATAACCTTGTGAGTTTCATCGGACACAGAGTCGAATTCTCTTGGAAAGTTTGCAGTTTCTTTATCGAGGGTCTCTTTATAAAGATCTACAACAAATCGTTTACGAACACCTCGGTTCGTCATCATGACAAATTGTTCACTTAGTAGGTGAAGTCTATCAACCCGGCCGATTTCGCCGGTATGAGTTGATATAAAGTCCCCTTCCTTAGGAAGTCGAGAGCGTTTTTCACGATAAACTTCATCCTCATACTGTAAGCAGCACTTTAATTGTCCGCAAACACCGTTGAGTTTTGAGAAATTCAGAGTTAGATCCTGATTTTTGGCCATCTTAATGCCGACGTTTCCATACTTGGTCAGAAAGGATGAGCAGCATAGTTCCCGTCCGCAGGGGCCAAGGCCTCCAACAGACGCAGATCGGTCACGGACAGATATCTGACGCAGCTCGATTCTCGTTTTTAATTTTCCAACCATCTCTTTGACTAAATCACGAAAATCAACCCTGGCAGGTGCAATGAAGTAGAAAACGGCTTTTTTACCAAAGGAGGTAAATTCGACGTGAGTAAGCTGCATATCGAGCCTATACTGCTCAATTAAATCATTGCAAATGTTTTCTGCATTCTTTTGATGATGATAGGCCACTTGGTCCTTATCAATATCCTCATTGGTGGCAACCTTCGAAATACTACGAATGGGAAGCATGGATTTATTGAAAGGGACTTCGTAGGGGAATGAATTAACGTAACCGACTGCCATCCCTCGATCAGACATCGCGACGACTTTCTGGCCGTACTCAATTCTTCTCTTGCCCACTAGAAATGGGAACGAACGAGAGTTACCAGGGAAGCGGACTCTCACAAAGCGCAGTGTCTGCCCTTCTTTAAATCTACTTTCTTCTCGGTTCTCTCTGTCTTCAGCTGACTCATCATCATCTGGAGTTTCTGAAGTTTCATCTTCAGAAATTATATTTTTCGTGGATGGTATTTTACCCTCATCAACGATTTGCTCTTCGGTCATGGGACTATTCTCAGAGAAAGCAGGGACTATGTCAACGATTCCATCAATTTAGGCGAGGTAAAACATTATTGACGATATGGGAGTAAAAAAGACTCCATTTTGTTGCGGTTGGTTGATGAAAGATTTCCATTTCTTGAAAAGTTTTTAACCATTTTTGAAGTTCACTCTTTGAAGCGATTTGATCAGTTTGCTCTGATTCCCATTGGATGAGTTCATTAACCCAAAAAGAAATATCGAGTTCTCCGCGTGAATAGTGATCCAGAAATTTTGAGAGCGTCATTTCTTTTAAGTCTTTGAGAAATGCGTTCCATGTGGAAACTTCTCTTGGTGAAGATTCTGCAGCAAGTCTTAAATGAATGGCCCTGGAATGAATTGTCGGAAGAAGTTGAATCTTTCGAGGATTCAATAAAAAAATGGTCGACACTCCCTGAGGCTCTTCAAAAAGTTTTAACCACTTATTTGCCGTCAATGCATTGATTCGATGTCCCTGGGTGATAACTGCAAATTTTCTCTTACCTTGAACTGCTTTGAATTCAAAAAAGCGGGAAAGAGCATAAGTCTCCTCAACCTTAAATGCCTTCTCAGAGTTTTCAAGGTCTTTTTTTGTGCTGCCAAGAACGTATACGTCTGGATGATCCATTAAGTTGGCAAGGCTTTGTTTATGGCCTTCAACATTCCGGTAGTAATCACGGATAAAATCATGAACGAAATTGACAAGATTTTCCTGAGCGGCACTTTCATCCGCAGAGGTCTCAACGATATAGAAGTGGCCAAGTTCTTCCTTCGAGGCCTTTTTGAGAAGGAGGTCGTGAAGATTCATGTAATAAATTTCTCCAGATCATCAATGATCAAAGAGGTCACTTCCGGAATGGATTTTTCAGCATTAATTGTCAAAATCCGATCTCCAAAAAGATTGGATAATTCGCGGTACCCGTCCACCAGGTTTTGATAGAACTCACCCCGTTGGGATTCGAAGTAATCTTTGACGTTTCCACGAACTTCCTGTCTCTCAAGAGACGTTTTCAGGCCGATATCTAAAAAATAGGTTCGATGGGGAACCAGGTTAAGTGGATCATATTGATGAAGATTGAGGATTGTTTCATAGCCCAGTTTTCTTGCCTTGCCCTGGTAGGCGAGGGTTGAATCAATATAGCGATCAAGGATAACAACGGATCCCGGATTCAAAAGGAAGGGCAGAATTTTTTCTTTTAAAAGTTGCGCCCGGCTGGCAAGAAATAAGTGACACTCGGCAAGTGGATGGAGTGGTGCCTCGGAAGAGAGAATCGCCTCTCTTAGCTTCTCTCCAAATTTCGTTCCGCCTGGTTCCCTTAACGTAAGAGTGCGCAGACCTTTTTTTTGAACGTAATTTTCAATTTCTTTTATTTGAGTTGATTTACCCGAGCCTTCAATCCCTTCAAGAGAGAGGAAGTAACTTCCGGGAGTTACTGGATTTCTGTAGACAGATTTTATGGAGTCAATTTGAGTATTCACATGGCCATAATAGCCAACTGGAACCGGCTTATCAACCTATCCTTCAAAAATCCGATGCTTCTTCTACGACCGGTTGCTCCTCAGACCGTGGGGTCGTATTCATGGCGGCATCTAGACTTTGATCTTCTTGCTGCTGGTTATTTTCAACCAAGGATGGCTCTTGGGGGGGCTGTTCGGCTTCAGCTGGACTCGTATCCGAGGGTGCCCTTTCCGCAACAGCATCCGGATAGTTTTCAGCATGAGTCTCGATATGTGTTTGGTAGGTGGGTTCATTTATTTTGGAAGGCTGAGTATAGCCCACACTCGAAGGAGATCGGAAGCCAGCTGAGGGCACGACCCCTTTTGAGGATACTCTGGAATCTGAGATCTTATTTTTTCTATTCACACTTTCTTGTTCACTTGATTCAACTAAAGTGACTTCCTTATCTGAAAAAAACAGAAAATATCCAGTGGTTAACAATCCAATAAAAACTGCGGCTGCACTCGGAGATGCCCATTTAAAAGATGAACTTATTGCCGCTGACTTTAAATGAACCGGAGATAGTTCTTCTTTTTTTAAACGAATGACTTTTCCCCGAAGCTGCTCTTCCCAGACAAGGCCCGCTAGTTCGTTAATTGTATTCAAGTGAGGTTGTTCTAGTTTGTCCACAATTTCAAGTTTGGCCTTCTGAAAACTTGCCTCAACAGGTGCTCTAGGCAGCTCGTCCGGGGAATGGGAGCGTCGATCAAATCCATGGATCTCATAAATTTTAATCCAACTTTCCCCGCTGTCGATGGAAAGATGATCGGTCATTCCGAGAATACCCATCTCAATTTTTTTATCAATATCCCGGTGGGCAAAGGGGCCACTCAGGCGACCAACATCCATAAGCCAAAATGGCCCTTCGTAATTCTCACTTGGAATACCTTGGGGTTTTCTTCGTTGAAATTTGGTATAGGCCCAAAACGATTTCCATTCAGTTTCATCTGAAAGGGAAGCCTCGGCCTCATTAAAAAGTTCTTCATTATCGGAGACGTAGTGCTTTAGGGATTCAGTTTCGAATGGACCGTAGATAGCAGAGTCGATTTTAACTAACCACAGGTCGTGGCCCTGGAAACCCATTTCTTGAATAGTTTCTTCTGTCAGGGGTTTTAAATCGATACTATTGATCATAGTAATCCACCTCATTTGGCTTTTCGGTGTTTTGACAAAAAAGCTTTAATAACTGACCCATTTAAATGGTGGGCACTTTAAAGGCCATTTACCGCTAAAAAATCAATGATAGATTTATTGGGTCTTTTGACTAAGGATTCATCTCGGAGCATACTAAGTCCACAAGCAGGGGATATTACATGAATATACATGAACGCATTAGTCAGGTTAAAGAGCGTTTTCTGAAGTTTTCAGACTGGGAAGATCGCTATAAGGAACTCATTGAATTAGGCAAAGATCTTAAAAATTATCCGGAAGATAAGCGAGAAGATAAATATCTGGTGAAAGGCTGTCAGTCTCAGGTCTGGCTTT
>CAXNNO010000131.1:0-6507 GCA_964203555.1 Bacteriovoracales bacterium | reverse complement strand
AGTTTTATAGGCTGATTTGGCTGCTTGAAAACGAAGCTGTTTATATTGGTGTTGTAAATACTTTCAGAGACAGTAAAGGAGAATAACCATGGCATTTCCTAATGAAAAAGAACTAAAAAAAATAAGAGAAAAGCTTGAGAACGCCGAGCCTTCGCATCTTTTACCTAGAAATGCTTCTAAGGTCGATAAACTAAAATATGCTCTTTGCCAGAAGTTTGTAGTCTATTTATTGGATCACAATATTTCTCAGGCCGAGCTTGCTAGAAATTTGAATATGGATACAGCAAGATTAAACGAAATTGTGAAATACAAGATCGATCTTTTTACTGTTGATAAGCTTATTGAATTCGCGCAAAGGCTTGACCCGAATTTAGAGATTAATGTTGCTTAGTGAATAGTTGGCTTAGTTAAGAAATGCGTTTACATGTAGACTAAAAAGATTGCCTATCAATAGTCACAGGCATCCTCGGTTAAAATTTGAGTTCTCACACTTAAAACTTAACAAAGGAATTTCCTGTGACTGAAAAACAGTATCTCATTTCAAGAAAATTTAATGTACTAGATTTTGCTGACCAGATGAAAAACATCTCAGAAGCTTGCCGACGACTCGGAGTTTCCAGACAACATTACTACGACATCAAAAACACACTTGCTGAAGAAGGTGTTGAAGGGTTGATGGAGAAAACACGCAGTGTTGCTCGCGGAATTTTTTTGGATTGTTGACCAGTGGACCTGATCTTTAAGATGCTAAACTAATATCATTCTTTTTTTCTTTTTGTAAATGATTTAAAAAAACCTCTTCAACTTTTTGCCAGTTTCTTGTTTCTCTTGACCAGCGATTTGGATTTTTTAATTTTGCTTCCTCATATACCATTGATTCACAGTCGTGAACTCGCCACCCTACGATCTTGCGGCTATAAATATCCATGAACAAGTACAGGTAATAAAATTTTCCGGCAATAGAACTTTTCAGGTACGTTATGTCCCACGAATAAATCATATTCGGTCTCGTAGCGATCAATGCTGCCGGCAACTCCATACTTTTACGCTTGGACTTTCCTCGATGCTCAAGAAGCTTTCTTGCCTTGAGAATTTTATACAAAGTTGATTCGCTTGCAAGGTAAAGGCCTTCGTCCGCGAGAAGAGGACCGATCTGAGAGGGAGGAAGATCCATGTACTTTTTGCTGGTACAAACTTTAACAATTTTTTCCACTTCCTCAATATCAAGTTTATTTCCAGGTGATTTTATTGGACCTTTTCTTTTATCCGTCACATCGACAAAGAATTCCAATTGGAAAGGTAACACATTAAAGGACTATTATTATGAGCTTGCGAAACTTGGCGGATTCTTAGCCAGAAAATCTGATGGTGGGCCCGGGTTTATTACTACTTGGCGTGGATATTTAAAGTTACAAGATATTATTTTCGGTTTTAGACTCATCTAGAAATTAACAAACATCGCATAGATCAACAAAAAAAACTTTTCCTTGATGAAAATAAAAAAAATAATTCAATTTTTTTATATCATTTCCTTTAGTCTCCTCAATGTTTTGTAATGAATGAAAATTTGTGGGTAATAGAAAGGTTGATATACCGCTTACAGTATAAGTAACTCGGACTTCAGTACCACTCGCCACACCTGCTGTATTAATATTGAAATTAGCGCTGCAAGACAGAATAAAAATCAAAATTAAGAAGAAACTTAGAATTTTCATCCCACACTATGTCGGTTAATAACTCTTTTTTGCTTAAGGACCTTGAAATCAGATATTTACTATCAAACAGCTCGTATGGACGAGACTTCATGGGATATTTGGTGAGTAAAAAATCAATCTCTCTGTCTCTAAATCTTTACGCAAAGAGCTTGCATGTAGGCTCTATTCGTCCATGAGAAAAAACCATGGCCAGTGGAAACTCTCGTGACAGGACCCTGGATCACGCCATTTTCACATTGGGCCAGGAGTTGCTTTCGGGCCTCATTGATATAATTGGTTTCTTGGGTAAATCCTAAAATCAAAAACTGCTCAGCTTCAGCTTCAATTTTGGTGCCACTGGAGAATTTCTGATAAGGTCTAAAGTCTCCTACATGCATAATATGCACACTATGAGTGCATGAAATGAACATCAGTACAGTAAGGGATAAGATGATTTTATTCAACACAGAACCCCTCAGCTGTTATGTAATGGCGGCCCAAGAGGGCCTTCTCTTATGATTGTTTGCTAAATCGTTTTTTTAAATTGGCTCGAATTTACAAAATCTTCTTCTTTAAGCTCACGTTATCTATACATCTAGCTAGGCAATCTTAAGCAGCATTTGATGTTGTTGTAAAAGCCAGGACAGAACTCAAATTAAAAAGACCCGTTAATACTTTTTTCGTAAGACCCACGTTTGAAAGTAATGTTTCGAACCCAAGTCTTGAGGCCTATTTTCTTTGCGTTTCAATCCATCACTGAAATCAACAAGTGATAAGGGTTGCCTCAAAAGGCGAAGGAAACCTAGTGCAAGAGGCCCATCAGAACCATTACTCTATTGAACATTGCTAAATGTGTTGTATTCTAATTAACATGAGACTAACGATTTTCTTATTACTTACCCTAACATTTTTATTCAAGATGACGAAAGTCATCTCGACAACATTAGGGGATAGTCCAAAATTTATTGATATTAAAAATTGCGGGCCCCAAGCTAAACGATTTATAAATTCATTGAATTTTGAACAAAAAAAAATCCATACCTGTCGTGTGAGTGCCGATCTTTCCTATAAGACAAACGATACAATTACTATAGTTGAAATCCAGTACGGCGATCCAGATGATTGCTTAGGCGGATGTATTTATAAGCGTCTAACGGCCATTGTTGATAATGATAATGTGAATGTTCGATCTGAATCATTCGCAATTGTGCCTAGAAGAGAGGAATTATTTGATATTTCCCTTTTCCCGGAGTTTAATTCTAAAAAAAATCGAGAACAGTTTTCCTGTGAAAAAATTGGCACCAACAACAATACTGACCGAGCCTACGGAAAGAAGGACGGTCGCTGGGGACTCTACTTGTCTCTTCAAAAACCATTAATATGTACTTGGCGTGAAGTTACCTCAACTGAATACCCAAAGGATTACTCTCATTCCATCAACAAAGGCTTCAAAGTTACGGGAGAATGGCGTGGTTCTGTCTTTTTGACTGAGAAGCTTCCTGCCGTGGTGGACGTAGTTTTTAACGAAACCTTTCGAGAAGCAATTTCTTGGGAATGGCACAAGAAATAACCAAATCTATGTCTCTAGCAATCAACTCGAACTGTAATTTTTAATGAAAATCGACTTTCCAGCAGACTCATCATTTCACCATATTTCACTTCTTTTAACTCCATTTCACGGGTTCAGTCGGAAAAGTCGGAATGAGCTAAGAAACAAAATCTTAAACTTTACCTGGCACCTTTTCGTCGTGGACGCTCAAATCATTCTTTTATAGACTAAAACCATGTCGCTTCTAAAACGCCCTCATACTCTTAAGATGGCCCCACCTGGTTCACATGTGGTCAAACGTCACGCCAAAATATCACAAAATGGCATAAAGTATTATGTGAAGGCCCACACTCGTAAGAATCGAGGTAAGAAGGCAATTCTGCTCCCAGAAAACCTTCTCTATTTGTATTGGCATGGTGACCGTGACTATCCTTCGGTTGGTGCTATAAACGGATTTGATGAATATCCCGAACTTGATTCAGTTATCCAGTTCTGGTTGAATTTTTGGAAAGAGCAAGGACTTCTTTTTCCAGAAGATCTTGACCCTCTCCTCATTAAGGCCTTAATTGCTAAAGAATCCAGCTTCAGAACACAAGTAAGAACACGGGCCAAGAATAGTTCTGCCACAGGTCTAATGCAGATTCTACAATCAACGCTTTATCGATTAGAAGGCATTCCAGACAGTAGAAAGAATATTGAAGTTCCAGACCATTACCTTCAACTCAAACTAGAAGATCTCACTGACCCTGTTATCAACATCGCAGCTGGAACACGCTGGCTTTCCCATAAGTACTATCTCCTGTGCAGAGACAAAAAAATTAAAAATAAAAATTTATATTCAAGGGTCAAATATTATAATCAGTGGAATGAACTCGGAGACAAATATGCAGATGAAGTCTTCAAACTTTATCATAATTCTCTCAATCGCAAGCCTATTTTCTAATATCTCCTATGCCCAGATCTGGACCGGAACTCACGAAATCAAGCTTGATTCACACATCAAATTAGTCATGCCTAATAACGTTAATCCTGCTTGTCGTATTGCTGGTCGATCTGAGGACATTGATTGCTCTCCGGCCACAACACTAAGTTTGATCTATAAAGGCATAACTTATTCCTATGACAAACTCATCGAGCCTTGGGAAGGTAGCTTTTTTATTTATTTCGTGAAACTGGGTTCAAATTCTTACGCAAGAGATCTCAATGGGGATGGATTAAAAGAAATCGCGATCTATCCTGCGGTATGCGGAAATAGCCCTAAATCCCTGGCCTATATTTATACGATAAAAGACCATGAATTGCTTCCCTATGGTACTGGCGACTATTTTTGGGAGACTGGTATACCTGTGGCAAACGTAAAGAAAGATACAAAGTTTAAGCCGGATATATAAATGGTGAAAAGCAAACACGAATTGAATCACTAATTCTAAAATTACAAAAAACAGAAAGCCCCAAGGATGCAACTGATCTTCTGGCTTTAATTACAATGGAAAAAAGCTATTACGGCCGGAGCAAGCTTGAAGTACTGTCTTACACTCATAGTAACCAAGGAATTAGGAAAGCTATTTTCAAGTTTTTAAAAATGATTAAAATTGAAACTATTAAGAGTCAACTGTTCACCTGAGCTTGCGATTTTTGAAATAAATTACTAATGATTTAGAACTTGTCCAAAAACGAATTAATACGATCAAAGATTTCTTTTAAAGTCGGCTGCCCTTTATAGTATAAATTCGATGTCGCACGGTAGTTTGATTCAAGTGTTGCAAAATCAGCATCTGATTGTTGCATAAAGGCTGGATTTTTATTTAACTTTTCAGGTCCGTCTTTTGCAGTAAACCGCTCTTCTTTTCTTTTTATATACTCTGGAGTGCCAACGAATTTTTGAATCTCTGGTAAATCTAACAAGCAGTATACATCATAATAATGTCGCATAAAATTCTTCTCAATCTTCCCTTCTTTAAATTTTGTATGTTTGGTGGTCAGGGCCTGTAATTTCTCCACGAAGGTAAATTCAGGAATGTAACATTTTACATCTACTGCCCGATTATCAACATTATCAAAACTTTTAATCGAAAATGCTTTATCAAACACCCAAGATGAAATCGTAATCGGTTTATTGGGGCCTGTATCATCAAAGCCCGTCTCTAAAAGAACGACTGGCTTGATTCCTGGAATTTCTTCAAACTGAGCTTTGAAATTAAGATTGATTCCTGCATTACGAAATTTCTCATCATCAAACTCGTGTTCTCTTGATGTTTTTACTCCATTAATTTTAATTTCACCCGCTAGCCAATTAAAGAATTTCTTACGTGAATCAAGATGAATAGGCTTCATGTGATTTTTGCCTGTCATCACTTTCATACCAGCAGGGGGATCAATCCTCAGATCAATATCTTCTGAAAACCGATGAATAACTTTGTAACCCTTTGAAAGAGACGTTCCACCTTTCAATTCAAAATTGAAGCTTTGGTGTTGTAGACCCCAAAGACAATGCATAATCCAATAGTCTTTCTCAACCATGTATGGATTAAGTTCCAGTTCATCTGCTGTAATTTGGATTAGAGTCTTAAACTCACTATCTTGATGTAGAAACTTGCGTGCCATGTAGTAATTCTTTCATTAATTTTTTAGTTCTTACTTTACCGTAAAGTTTCGCTGCATTTTCAAGTTCTGATTTATCAAAAGTTGAAACTTTCCTTTTTAAAGTTTCGAACACTCTCTCCTCATCTTCGGCCAATTCAGAAAGATTATTCAGCATATCAACAAGAAGGGCTTCTCGGTTAAATTGAACAGGAAAATCAGGCTTCATACGAAAATCATAAACACGATTTCCTAGTCTGAACTGACCATGCCTTTTATGATTATAGACAACAGTATGATTATAAAGTTGGGTTGTTCCTAGCCCAAGACCATTATAACTATTAAATGAAAAGACCAGAAAGCGGTCATCCTTTAAAAAGCCTCGCACAAGATCTTTATCATCAGAAGGAACTTCTCCCCATTTACTTGTAGAAGGTTTTAAATAAAGTCCTGGCCCAACTTTTTTAAGCGTTCCTTCTTTGACTAGCAAAGCAACATGACGATCAACACTGGTGCTGAATTTTGCAAGATCACTTCTGCGATAAAGCTTTCCAGGTTTCAGATTTTTTTTGACAGTATCAAGTTTAAGCATAAGCGCCCTCTCGGATTCATTATAACACACATATCGGACGATTTGCATGAAAATTAAATAAATAATCATTCATCGCCAATAGCGATTTAAGG
>CAXNNO010000130.1:0-6548 GCA_964203555.1 Bacteriovoracales bacterium | reverse complement strand
CATCAGTGTCAACAATCAGTGACTTACCCATACTAGAGTTAGCATACCACTCATCGTAGTACTTATTCAAACTCGTCAGGTATTCGACCGGAATCGCCTGCTCGTAATCCCTTCCGCGCTGAACGATGCGTTCCTGAAGTTTAGGAATTGATCTTCTTAAAAAAATCATCAAGGTTGGAGGGCTTAAAAACTGAATCATCGATTCATAGAGGCTGCGATAATTTTCATAATCACGCTTATCCAATTTGCCCTGATCAAAAAGTGAACGGGCAAATATGTTAGCATCTTCATAAATGGATCGGTCTTGAATAGAGCTGGCCGGAATTGTCTCTATCTGCTTATGAGTATTAAATCTGTGGTTTAAAAAATAAACTTGAAGAGGAAAAGACCAGCGAGACATATCACTATAGAAGTCAGACAGATAAGGATTATCCTGAACTGATTCATAATGAGGCTTCCAACCCAGTTTTTCTGACAATTTCTTCGTGAGTGTCGTTTTACCGCTACCAATATTTCCGGCAACAACGACAAACATAGGATTCGTTGCGCTCGTTAGGCGATGGTAGGCCAGCTCTGACATGAAGTTCTCCTGAATTAACATCTTGAAAGCGTATTATGAATCTTGCCATAAATCTTGACTCAATTGATCAATTTATAAAATATTTCTCGTGATTTACGTTGTAGCCTTAATTTCCTAGAATAATGGGTAAATGAAGTTTATCACTCTGGTTTTTATTTATTCTGTTCTCGTCGTCAACCAGGCCTATCCACAATCTCTGGTGGAAGATGCCAATTTAGACGATTCCAACGAGATGGGCGAAACATTTTTCAACGAAACAATAAAAATTATTTCCTCTTCCAAGAAAATTTTTATTCTGACCAATAATAGTCAGCAGCTCGGCATGGGAGACTTTATCTCTTTGGCCATTAACAATAATCTTGCTGCCAGGGCCGTGGTGGTAAAAACTCATCAGGAAAAAGTAGGGATCAAAATATTAAAGATTTACTCCCTCAACCAATGGGGAAAACTTCGCCGCAATCAGGAAGTCCAGATCATTAAAGGGGATGACTCCCAATTTGGTAAGCCAAAAGTTGAACCTAAAACTGATTCCTCTATTGTCAAAATTAAGTCCGAAGAGGATCTCTTTAGTTCAGATGTTGTCGTAAATGATGAGATCGGAGATTTCGAAGAAAATAAAAATCGTCAAATCAAACCGGATAACCTTGTAGCGATTTCCGGAGCCTTTTATGATGCTGCAGAAATTGAATCTCGCGGTGGGATAGTTAGAACAAACGAATTTGGGGCTTCATGGGGATTTCAATTTTCGGATAATTATTTCATCGAGGGTGTTTACGGCAGATCAATACTGGATAATTATCCCGGCGACGGAAGTCAAACGCTGGTTAACCACCTCACTGCAAGGCTTAAATTCAACATCAGAGGACCGATTTACACCTTTTTTATGCCCTATATCGGTTTTCATTCCTACACTGTTTCAAGTCCGGACGCAGGGAAAACGAATAACAATGCGATTAATGATGAAGAACTGAGAGCGATTGATAGTTTGAAAAAGTCCGGGCCCATTTTCGGGGTCACTGTTTTAAGAAGATTAGTTCCCGGCTGGTTCATCAAAGGTGACTTGGGATCAGATATTATAAATTTGGGATTTGCCATTGAATTTTAACTTCTTGTTTTTTATTTTACTTTTTGGATGTGGTGTTAAGGGGAATCCCTCATCACCTGTTTCATCTGAGCTGCCTTCATTAATCGAAAACTATCCTGATATTACAATTACAACTCCATTGGGTGATCAAAAAAAGATGCAGCGATAATGTCTCTCATTCTTGCGACCGGATCTAACATTGGTGACTCCCGGAGGGTCTTGCATGAAGCTCAGGAGAGACTTGACGCTCTCTTCGGATTAGTCGCCGCTAGTCGCGTTTATCTTTCAAAAGCTATTGAGTATGAAAATCAGCCTGACTTTTTTAATCAGGTGCTTGAGTTGCGATTACCGGCATTAAGTCCGACAAATGTTATGGCGCGCCTCTTGGAGCTTGAACATGAGTTCGGCAGAAATCGAAACATTCCAAAGGGGCCAAGAACCTTGGATATAGATATTATCTTCTGGGGACTGGAAAATTACAGGGAACCGACATTAATTATACCCCACCCGAGGTGGCCTGAAAGGAGTTTTGTCGTAAGACCCTTAAAAGAATTGCCGTTCTTTCAAACGGTTGAAAAATGTTTTACAATTCCAAATACTTTCGACGTTGATGCCTTCCCTATCATATAGTTTTTAATCAAGGATTGGATTATGGACTTTTCTCTTACACCCGAACAACGCGACATTCGCGAACTGGCACTGAAATTTGCGAGGAATGAAATGATTCCTCGTGCACAGGAATATGATGAAGCTGGGACTTTTCCTATGGAAATTTTCCAGAAGGCATGGGAACTCGGCCTGGTTAATACCTGCATACCCCCAGAATTTGGTGGTGCGGGTTTTTCCGCAATTGATGCAGTCATCATCTCAGAGGCGCTCGCCTATGGATGCATGGGCATGAACACCTCATTTATGGCCAATGATCTTGCCTTACTTCCAATCGTTATCGGAGGGTCGGAAGCTCAGAAGAAAAAGTTCTTAACTCCCTTCACTCAGGAATTCAAAATTGCTTCCTTCTGCTTAACTGAACCCGGCAATGGTTCAGACGCAGGAGGAATAAAGACACAGATTAAGGATGGTGGTGATCACTGGATTATTAACGGAGAAAAAATGTGGATTACCAACGCCGGTTATGCTCATCTTTTCGTTGTCTATGGCACCATTGATTCTGAATTAAAGCATAAAGGTATTTCTGCTATCGTCGTTGATCCCAAGTCTCCAGGAATTGAGATCGGGAAAAAAGAAGACAAAATGGGTCATCGCTCATCGGATACGCGGGGTGTGAGATTTAATAACGTAAAAGTACCTAAGGAGAATATGCTCGGAAATCCTGGAGAGGGCTGGGCGATTGCGATGAGTACCCTCGATCACTCCCGACCACTCGTGGCCTCATCCGCTCTCGGCGGTGCCCAAAGGGCGCTGGATCTTTCCATTCAATATTCAAAAGAACGCATTCAATTCGGGGTACCACTGGCCAAGCATCAGGCGATTCAGTTTATGATTGCAGAAATGGGTATGAAGGTTGAGGCGTCTCGACTCCTGGTTTACAAGGCTTCATGGCTCTGTGATCAGGGAATTAGAAACACGGAAGTCGCTTCCTATGCTAAGGCATTTGCCTCCGACTCATGTATGCAAATTACCACGGATGCAGTACAAATTTATGGGGGCTATGGCTACTCCAAAGAATACCCGGTTGAAAAACTCATGCGAGATGCGAAGTTGATTCAGATTTATGAAGGTACCTCACAAATTCAGAGATTAGTGATGGCACGGGAATTATTAAAATAATGAGTTATCGTTTAAAGGAGATACTATGAATATTTTTGTGTGCGTGAAGCAAGTTCCAGACACAGAAACTAAAATCACTCCGACCAGTGATGGAAGTTTTATTGAAACAGCTTCAATCAAGTGGATTATGAATCCATATGATGAATTTGCCGTTGAGCAGGCGCTTTTAATCAAGCAGTCAAATCCAACTGCCAACGTAACCGTTGTTCGAGTTGGTTCGGCCAAAGACACTGAGGCACTTAGAACTGCGATGGCCATGGGTGCGGACGAAGCTGCCTTGGTAGAAACCGTCGATAACCTTGATTCATACTCCATAGCGAAGGCGCTGAAAGGTGCTATCGAAAAAACAGGCCGAACGCCCGACTTGATTCTGGCCGGTAAACAGGCCATCGATGATGATGCTCTCCAGGTACCACAAATTTTGGCGCAAATGCTTAATCTACCATCAGTTTCTGTCATCGTAGGCTTTGAACTTTCTGGAAATACGGTGAAGGTTAAACGCGAGGTTGAAGGCGGCGCCTTAGAGGTCTATGAATTGAATACCCCATGTGTTCTGGCATGTAATAAGGGACTCAACACTCCAAGATATGCTTCTCTTCCCGGTATCATGAAAGCAAAGAAAAAACCTATGGCACAGTATTCCTTGGGCGATGTTGGTGTGTCAGAAGCTGACCGAAGAGTAAAATACTCTCAATTCAAACTTCCGCCGGAAAAACCAGCTGGAAAGAAGTTCGATGCAACAGATGCTACTAAACAGCGGGAAGTGGTATCTCAGGTTGTTGGTCTTCTACGTACTGAAGCAAAAGTAATTTAATTACAAAGGATACATCTATGGCAAACGTACTCGTTTTCACAGAATTGCATGCCGGACATGTAAAACCAGTGACTCTTGAAATCCTGGGTAAGCTTAGTGGTCAATCTGCAGATGTTGCAGTTATCGGAGATATTTCGGCCGATCAGGTTACTGAGCTCGCCAAGCATGGGGCACAAAATATCCACAAACTCAAAGGTGCTAACCTTGATAAATACTCTCCCGAGGGTTATGCCAATGCTTTGGCAGAATTTATCAAGTCAAAGTCATATGACTATGTTTTCGCAGGTGCAACATCCATGGGGAAGGACTTCCTTCCGCGCCTTGCTACAAAATTCGATGCTGGTCTCGCCTCAGACGTTGTCAATTTTGTTTTTGAAGGCGGAAGTTTTGCCGGAACTCGTCCCCTTTTTGCGGGTAAATGTCTTGCGAAAGTTGAATTGACCGGGCCCAAGCCGCACTTTGTTTCTATTCGCCCCAACGCATTGGGTATGACCTCTGGTCTCACTGCCGGTGGTGGAAATGCTCACGAGGTCAATGTAAATGCTGGTGAAATTCGCGCGACGATTAAAGAAATTGTTAAAGCTTCCTCAACCAAAATTGACTTAACTGAGGCCAACATTATTGTGACTGGCGGACGGGCGATGAAGAATGCTGAAAACTTTTCTATCCTTGATCAAATGGCCGATGTTATTGGTGCTACGGTTGGCGCCTCACGAGCGGCGGTAGATTCAGGTTTTGCTCCACACTCCATGCAAGTTGGACAAACAGGTAAAACCGTTGCCCCCTCTCTCTACATAGCTTGCGGAGTCTCAGGGGCGATTCAACATTTGGCCGGAATGAGAACCTCCAAGGTGATTATTGCCATCAACTCTGATCCAGATGCTCCCATTTTTACAAAGGCCGATTACGGAATTGTAGGAGATCTGTTTCAGATTGTTCCAATCCTCACAGAAGAATTTAAAAAATTATTAGGAAAATAATCCTTGTTACTACAACAAATGGCCGGCCTGTTGGCCGGTTTTTTTTATAAAATTTATTCATCTACTTACCGCTATGAAGTTCATTTCGAAGATCCCGGCGATAAAAAATCATTCTATGATGATCTAAACCGAAGTGAAGCACGGCTGGAAAAAAATTTTATCTACGCTTGTTTTCATCAGGATGATCTGGCGAGTATTCCTTTTTTTTCTTACAAAAATATCTGCGTCCTCATTTCCAATTCCAAAGACGGACAAATTCTTGCCTCAGTTATAGAATATTTGGGTTACCAGACTATCCGAGGGTCATCCCATCGTGGTGGTGTCGCGGGATTACTTGCTGGCATGAGAAAAGTGATGGAAGGCCATAAATTGTCGATTGCTGTTGATGGTCCGAGGGGCCCCATTTATAAAGTTAAGGATGGGATTACAACTATTTCAGACAAGGCGAAAAGACCGATTGTTCCGTTACGGACATACCCTGTGAAGAGGTTTATTTTCAAAAAAAGTTGGAATAAGGCGGCCCTTCCTATGCCGTTCACAAAAATAGTACTTAAAATTGGCAAAATTGATTTCTACACAAGCCAGGAACTCGAAGATAAGATGCGCTCTCTTTAGAGCGCTAACCTTCACTCAAGAACCTACAACTCCACGGGTTGATTAAAATTAAATCCTTGAGCATTAATCGCATCTTGCTGCATTTGCTGATCATTCTGAAGGATATGTTCCTGAGATGCTTCTGCCAATGGAAGAATCTTCTCATCTCCAAAAGTGCCGGTCTCGACGTTATTTTCGGCCAGGATTTGTTGATTTTCCTGCTGCTCGACAATTGGTTGGTCTACAGCAAAACGTAATCGGGTTCCCTCAAGAGGACCATTTGTCAGAGTCACCATGTAAGCACCCTGATCCACTTGGTACATCATTCCTGAATAAAGCTCACCATTAAGATCATACTCAAAAACGTTCCCTGTCATCTCAGAAAATGAGACAGAGAGTCCTTGATCGTTTGGAAGAGAGACTGTTAATGATTCAATGACACCATTATTGGTCACAAGCGAGCCATTAAACTCAACACTTGTTAATCCATTTTGCCACTTTCCTGGATTGATGACCTCAACTAAGGATAGATTCAATTCTTCTTGGACAGCAGCTTCGGGAGTCGGTTCCTGAACAACACTGGAAGATTTCGTTTTCTCGTTATTCACCAATTCAGGTCTTGAATCGGAGACAGCGGCGTTAATTGAAATTTTCTGCCAACTAGTGGAAGCGGCAACAGTTCTTCCAGGAACGGTTACTCCATAAACT